>JAPHTL010000279.1 GCA_026193355.1 Rhodospirillales bacterium | reverse complement strand
GGCATCGGCATCGGCATCCGCAACTGCCGGGACGGCCGTCGTCAGCGGAAGCGCCACGACGGCCATAGCAATCAAAATCCTTTTCATATCCTTGTCTCCTCTCTGGTAAAGCCCCAGACCTGCGCCATCCTTTTTATAACCATAGGGGGATGGTCACGGTCATTCTAACACAGCAGGCCCGGACACAGACGACGCCTCCGGGCTGGCGGTAGTCGGCGGGCGATTTTCAACGCCCGCCGTAAAACGATCAGATGTAAAGGTTGATATCGGATTTCAGGGCGTTCTCCATATAGGTCGCCGCGCCACCGAGTTCGATCCCGTCGATCAGGTCGCCTTTATCCATTTCAAAAAGATCCAGCGTCATCTGGCAGCCGATCATCTGAATTTCGGATTCTATGGCCGCTTCACGAAGTTCATCGATCGAGGCAACGCCCTTCTTCTTGATGAGGTTTCTCATCATCTTCGAGGCCATGGCATCAACACCAGGCAGCATCGACATCATGTTCGGCATCGTCATGTGCATGCCCATCATCGGCATTTCCATCGCCGGATTGCCGAGCGTCGAAATCTGCAAATGACTCAGGTCCTTCTTCAGCAACTGAAGGCCGTAAAAAGTGAAGAAGAGGCTGACCTTTACATCCATGGCGGCGGCCGTCGTGGCCAGAATGAACGGCGGATAAGCCCAGTCCAGCGTCCCCTTGGTGACGATAATGGACATTGATTTCTGGTTTTCGTTCTCGCTGCTCATTGAATAAAGCCTCCACGTGAAATTTTTCGAACTATATCAAAACGAATTAGACGTTCCTAATATGTGCATACTAGGTGCCACTTTCAGGTCTGTGGTAGTACATATTGCCCACGCAACATGACTGGGATGCAAAAAAAACAGGGGATGCTTGTCTTCTTGGACCCCCTCCGATAACTTTAGAAAAAACAAATATAGGCGAGCAGCATGCTGCGTTAATGGGAGTGTACTAGGAATGGAAGAGATGCCTATCACGACAGTCGTCGCGACTGCCGGGTTCATCGCCGGGATTGTTTTCGGCGCGACAGCCAACCGCACGAATTTCTGCACAATGGGCGCCGTGTCGGACATGGTATTCCTTGGTGACCTTCGCCGGTTGCGCGCCTGGTTTCTGGCGATAGCCGTCGCCATCATCGGGACGCAGTCCATGGCTGCAGCCGGAATGATTGATATTACCAAGGCCTTCTATCTGACACCGAATTTCGGCTGGCTCGGCGGAATTGTCGGTGGCCTGATGTTTGGTTTCGGCATGACACTGGGGGGCGGTTGCGGCAACAAGACCCTTGTTCGCATTGGCGGCGGAAACCTCAAATCCGTTATTGTTTTCCTTGTGATGGGTGTTTTCGCCTACATGACGATGCGCGGCCTGATCGCCGTGGCGCGTGTGGAAATAGAAGGCATGGCGAATATCGACCTCGCCCAGCGTGGTTTTGGCTCGCAAGGAATCGCCGAGATGCTTTCGGTACTGACCGGGATCGCCAGCGATTCCATGCAATGGATTACCGTCGCCATCGTTGCTGGTGGGCTTCTCGTGTTTTGCTTCAAGAATGGCGATTTTCGCTCATCATCGATTAATATCGCCGCAGGCCTGATCATCGGATCTGTGATTGTCGCGGGTTGGTGGATCACGGGCGTCCTCGGCTATGACGAGTTCGACCCGACACAACTTGCCTCGTTCACCTTCGTTGGGCCCACCGGTGAAAGCCTTCTCTATCTGATGACCTTTACCGGCGCGACCATCGATTTCGGCATTGCTGCCGTTGGCGGCGTGATCCTCGGATCGTTTCTCATGGCGAAGGCAACAAAAAGCTTTGCTTTCGAAGGCTTCAACGATCTTTCCGACATGATGCGCAACATGGTCGGGGCGGCCCTGATGGGCGTCGGTGCGGTTCTTTCCATGGGTTGCACCATCGGCCAGGGGTTGACCGGCATGTCGACGCTTGCCGTTGGCTCCGTGATCGCGCTGGTATCGATCATCATGGGGGCCGTTTACGGGCTGAAATACCTTGAGGAAGGCTCCCTGATCGATGCCCTGAAAGCCGTTTTCAGCCGGGATTGATCAGAACCATCATAATCACGCAAGATTGGGGAAGGCGGCCTTGACCGGATGCCTTCCCCTTTTGCATAGGAAAAGAGTAGGATCCGGCGGCGAATCGCTGTTGAGCGTCGGAAACAGAAAGGAACAAAAGGAATGCCGAAGGGCGGAATTGATACCATTGACAAGGCAAGGCAAACCATCGCCGAGGGAATTTGGCTCGCTGGCCTCGGTCTTGTTTCAATCCTCGGCATTGAGGGCGTTAACGCCAAGGGGATCGGTTACGGCGCTGTGAAGATCGAACACATCCTCATTTCAGCCAGCTACGCGATCGTGATTTTCGGACTGTGGAAGCGCTGGAAGCCCCTCGCCGCCCTGGGCATCATCCTGCCTCTGGTCCACGTGGGCATGAACCTCACCATCATCATGATCGTGCTGAACGGCGCCATCCTGTACTTCCAGGTCAACGCCATGCGGGCGCTTTTCGCCCTTGATCAGCTAAAGAAGGAATCCGAAGCCCAGGGGCAGGCCTGATCAGGACGCCCCGCTTATGGGGAGCCCTGCGCGACGCCAGCGGCTGACGCCGCCCTTGACCACGAACAGGTTCTTGAACCCCGCCTTGTGAAGGGTGCCGGCCGCGCTCAGCGAACGATTGTCGGAGCGACAGACCAGAAAAACGGGTTCGTCAACCAAACCGGCAAGATCGGAACCAATCTCGTTCAGGCGCCCACGGATTTCGCCAAGGGGAAGATTGACGGAACCGGGGATGTAGCCTCCCTTGAACTCCATTGGCGTCCGCACGTCGAGAATGACGACGTCAGACCCCGCGTCCATACGTTTTTTAAGCTCATCCGTTTCGACGATCGTCGCCTTGCTGAGCATTCTGGGAATCATCCGGATGGCGAGGACGGCCGCCACGGCGACGACAATAGGCCAGATTTTTTCGAGTTCCAGTTCCATCGTATTCCCAATGCAGTTCAGATCACGGTTTGGCCCTTGAGGGTCGCCGCAGCATTAGGCCCGAACCCGCGACCTGTCAAGACGATCAGGGTTTGCAACGATGGTGATTGATCTTGAGGGGGCTTGGGGGCTATCAGTCACCGTCATGAGCAATGAACCCATACATATTATTGGCGGTGGCCTTGCTGGCAGCGAAGCCGCCTGGCAGATCGCACGGGTTGGCATTCCAGTCGTCATCCACGAAATGCGCCCCGTTCACGCTACAGAGGCCCACCAAACGGGGAAACTGGCGGAGTTGGTCTGTTCCAATTCGCTGCGATCCGATGATGCGGAATATAACGCCGTCGGCCTTTTGCACGAAGAGATGCGCCGATGCGGATCGCTGATCCTGCAAGCCGCAGACCGGCACAGGGTTCCCGCAGGCGGAGCCCTGGCCGTCGATCGCGAGGCTTTCTC
>JAPHTL010000031.1 GCA_026193355.1 Rhodospirillales bacterium | reverse complement strand
ATGGGGAGTTGCGCCATCTGGAAGGCCAGCGCGCCCTGTTCGTCCGCATCGCCGCGATGGTGCGGCGCGGCCGCGATGGAACGCCGATGCCGAACCCGATTTCCGAAACCATGCAGGAGGAGCAGACGTGAGCGAGATATCCGAACCCGAGATGCCCGAACTTGAGACGCCCGAAGAACAAGAACATCCCGAAGAACACGCGCAGCCAGAGGACTACGACCTGACGATCAGGGACGGCCTGTTCGAACCCGACCCGGCGGTGAATGCGCGGCTTCGCGAAGCGGGCTTCACCAATGAACAGGCGCAGCTGGTCTATGACCTCGCCGCCGAGGTGCTGCCCGAAATGATGGCCGATGTCTCCGGCGCGTATCAGGAGGAAAAGCACCGCGATGCGCTGGCCGAACATTTCGGGGGCGCGGATCGCTACGCCGCGGCGGCGAAACAGATCGCCGCGTGGGGCCGCGCCAACCTGCCCGAGGCGGCCTTCGATGCGCTGGCCGCCACCCCCGAAGGGGTGATCGCGCTGCACGGCATGATGGACGCGGGGGAACCCGCCCTTGGCGCGGGCGAGGGCGGCGGGGGTTCCGCACCGGCCACCGAGTCCGACCTGCGCCGCCTGATGGCGGACCCGCGCTACTGGCGCGATCACGACCCGGCCGTGGTGGGCCGCGTGCGCGAAGGCTACGCCCGGCTCTATCCCGGTCGTTAATTCTCCAAACCTCAACCGCAACCGATAAAGAAAGGAGACCGTTCGCATGGCGACGGACATCAGTGATTCCTTCACAAAACACTTCCAGGCGGAAGTGCACATGCAGTACCAGCAGATGGGGTCCAAGCTGCGCAATACCGTGCGCGGCAAGGATGGCATCGTCGGGGCCTCGACCACGTTCCAGAAGGTCGGCAAGGGCACCGCATCGACCAAGGCCCGGCACGGCAAGGTGCCGGTCATGAACGTCGACCACACGCCGGTCGAATGTCTGCTGGCCGATTACTACGCGGGCGACTGGGTGGATCGGCTGGACGAGCTGAAGACCAACATCGGCGAAATGCAGGTGGTGGCCAGGGCCGGGGCCTATGCGCTGGGCCGCAAGACCGACGAGATGATCATCACGAAGCTGGACGCCTGCACCAACTATGCGGGCGACGGGACCGACGGCCTGACCAAGGCCAAGGTGCTGGCCGCGTTCGAGATGATGGGCGAGGCCGACGTCCCCGACGATGGGCAGCGCTTCGCCATCGTCGGCTGGAAACAGTGGAGCGACCTGCTCGACATCGCGGAATTCGCCAACGCCGATTACGTGGGCGACGCGGATCTGCCGTGGAAGGGCACCCAGGCCAAGCGGTGGCTCGGCGCGCTGTGGATGCCGCATTCGGGCCTCTCGAAGGAGGGGACCACGCGGTATTGCTACTGGTACCACCGCACCGCCATCGGCCACGCGGTGGGGGCCGAGGTGCAGAGCGACGTCACCTGGCACGGCGACCGCGCCGCCCACTTCGTCAACAACATGATGAGCATGGGAACCTGCCTGATCGATCCGGCGGGGGTTGTCTCCATGCGCTGCCTCGAAGCCTGATCGAAAGGAGTTCACCCAATGGCCTACAACAGCAGGGACCTCAGCGTCCTCGCCTACGCCAACGGCTTTACGCTGTGGCACTACACCACCGCCGACGCGGCCGCCGACGTCGATACGGCGGGCTACTTCGACACAGCCGCCGACATGCTGCGGGTGGGCGACATGATCTTCGCCAACGTCGATACGGGCGGGACGCCCGCGGGCGGGATCTTCCGCGTGGCGTCCAACGCGGGCGGCACGGTGGATGTGACCGACATGACCGCGGTGGGGTCGGCCAACACCGACTAAACGGCATGAAGCGGGGAAGGGGCGGGCGCGGTTTTGCGTCCGTCCCGGCCGCCCTCGCCAGAAGATGATTAACCAAAAACAGTATAATTCAATGATTATTCATTAAGATCAATCAATTACAGACTATTATTCTCTTCAAATCCGACCCGATCAGGAGGTTTCGTGATGGCCCTTACCGACATCGCGCTGTGTTCGCGCGCCCTCATCAAGATCGGCGCCGCGGCCATCGCGTCCTTTGACGACGGCACGGCCGAGGCCGAGGTCGCCGCCGTGCT
>JAPHTL010000247.1 GCA_026193355.1 Rhodospirillales bacterium | reverse complement strand
ACGCTTTCATCGGCCGAGGGCACGCTGGCCGAAGTGGACCGCGCATTGCGTGAAGCCGAGGCCGCGTTGAGTCTCGCCCGTGAGGAACGGGTCAGGACCGAAGCCGCCGTCGAACAGGGCAAACAGACCTGCCGATCCATCGCGGAGCGAGTCACCGAGAAGCTGGACTGCAAACCCGAACAACTTCGTGAAATCGCCGAAATCGCCGAAGACGCGCCACTGCCCGGACTTGAAGAGGTGGAACGCCGCGTCCAGCGCCTCGACCGGGAGCGCGAAACCATGGGGCCGGTGAACCTGCGCGCCGAGCACGAACAGAAGGAACTGGCCGAACAACTGGAAGGCCTTGAAACGGAACGAAGCGACCTGATCAAGGCCATCGAAAAACTGCGCCGCGGCATTGCGGAACTGAACCGCGAGGGTCGCCAGCGGCTTCTCGCCTCGTTCGCGGAAGTGGATCGCCACTTTCAGGAACTGTTCGTTCGCCTCTTCGGCGGCGGCCGGGCGCACCTTCAGCTTACCGAATCGGATGATCCGCTGGAAGCGGGACTGGAAATCATGGCCAGCCCGCCGGGCAAGCGGCTTCAGTCCCTCTCCCTGCTGTCGGGTGGGGAACAGGCGTTGACGGCGCTGGCCCTTCTGTTCGGCGTCTTCCTGACCAATCCGGCCCCGATCTGCGTGCTGGACGAAGTGGATGCGCCGCTCGACGACGCCAACGTCGATCGCTTCTGTACGCTGTTGGACGAAATCAGCAGCGCCAGCGCCACGCGGTTCCTTGTGATCACCCACCACCGCATGACAATGGCACGCATGGACCGCCTGTTTGGCGTGACCATGTCGGAACGCGGTGTGTCCCAATTGGTGTCCGTTGACCTGCATCAGGCCGAGGCGTTGAGAGCCACCGCCTGACCCACTATCGATAATTACATTTTTCTAATATTATCAACCCGTTAGCCCCCCGGTTTTCTGCCTTGACAGCCATTGGGGCGATCATTATGTTGCATCGCACACATGGCGCGAGTCCGGCCGAAAATCAGGGATTCCGGCGCGTTCAGCTCGGAGCGAAGAGCAATGAGCGAAGGCACTTCTCCCGAACCGACCGATGATTTCGACGCCCGCCTGAAGAATGCGCGTGAAGGCCGAAGGCCTTCCGAGGCCGAAACGGACGGACCAACGACATCCGCCCAGGGCATCGGAACGGCATTGCGGCTTGGAACCGAACTGGTTGCAGCGCTTGCGGTGGGGGTCGGGATTGGACACGCGCTAGACATTTGGCTCGAAACCGGGCCCTGGATGATGATTGTTTTCTTCTTCCTGGGATCCGGGGCCGGCGCACTGAATGTCTATCGCGTCGCCAGTGGCATAGGGCTATCGCCGGGCTATCGCCGCCCGACGGTGAAGGGGAACGAGGACGAAGACGAAGACGGGGGAAAACCCGGAAACGGTTCTTCGGTTTGAAAGTCTAGCGAGGGTTAGCGTGGCCAATCCGCTCAGTCAATTCGAGATCAAACCCCTGATCCCGATCGAGATCGCAGGCATAGATGCCTCGTTCACCAATTCATCCCTCATGATGGTTTTGACGGTTACTGCCGTCACCGCATTCCTGACGCTCAGCATGCGCGGTCGCGCCCTCGTTCCGGGCCGCTGGCAGGCGCTGGCCGAAGTCACCTACGAATTTGTCGCAAACATGATACGGGACAACGTGGGATCGGAAGGGCGACGTTACTTCCCCTTCATCTTCTCGCTGTTCATGTTCATCCTGTTCGGCAACCTCATGGGCATGATCCCCTTCAGCTTCACCTTCACCAGCCACATCATCGTTACCTTCGGTATGGCGATCGTTGTGTTCCTCGGTGTGACCCTGATCGGTTTCATCCGCCACGGCGCAAAGTTTCTCGGCTATTTCGTTCCCTCGGGCGTTCCCGTGGTGATGATGCCAATGCTGGTGCCGATTGAAATTCTTTCCTATCTGTCACGTCCCGTAAGCCTCGCCATTCGTCTGTTCGCCAACATGACGGCCGGACACACGATGATGAAGGTCTTCGCGGCATTTATCATTCCGCTGGGCTTCCTCGGCGGATGGGCCCCGCTGGCTGTCGATGTGGCGCTGACGGGATTTGAGTTCATCATCGCATTCCTTCAGGCATACGTTTTCGCAGTTCTGACCTGCATTTACCTGAATGATGCGATACATCTTCATCACTAACGATCGAAACAACTTAACGATCCATACAGAGGAATTAGGACCATGGAACTTGCTGCCGCTAAGATGATTGGTGCCGGTCTCGCGGTTATCGGCCTTTCCGGCGTTGGCGCCGGTATCGGCAACATCTTCTCATCGCTGATCAGCTCGGTCGGTCGCAACCCGGCTTCCCGCTCGCAGACCTTCGGTCTGGCGATGCTCGGCTTCGCCCTGGTTGAGGCCGTCGCGCTCTACGCCCTGCTGATCGCGTTCCTTATCCTGTTCACCTGATCCGTGAATGACGGCTTTGCGCCGGACGGCCGCGCCTTAGGGTCGGCCGCCGGGTGCCAGCCATTCGGGAGCGCACGATGCCGCAACTCGACGTAACCACTTTCGCACCCCAGCTG
This sequence comes from Rhodospirillales bacterium, assembly GCA_026193355.1. Classification (GTDB taxonomy): domain Bacteria; phylum Pseudomonadota; class Alphaproteobacteria; order Rhodospirillales; family JAPHTL01; genus JAPHTL01. The sequence goes on along the minus strand of JAPHTL010000247.1, from coordinate 5,718 downwards.
GTCTGGCTCGCGATCACCTTTATCGCCATGTATGTCATCATGGCGAAGGTGGCGCTTCCGCGTGTCGGACAGATCCTTGAGGAACGCCAGAACCGCATCGACGACGACCTTGATCGGGCGGCGACGCTGAAAGAGGAAGCGGAAGCCGCCGCGGTTGCCTACGACGAGGCGTTGACCAAGGCGCGCGCCGAGGCACAAGCGGCAATCCGCGAAGTGTCGGATCAGTTGTCGGCAGAGGCCGCAGAACGGCAAAAAGCTCTGGGTGACAAACTTGCGGCTGATATTGCCGCCGGCGAGAAAAAGATTGCCGCTGCGCGTGACGCGGCGATTGGCCAGATCAGTGAAATTTCCGGAGATCTTACGAAAGAGGCGGCGGAGAAACTGGCTGGCGTAAAGGTCACCGACAAGGCGATCGAGGATGCCGTCGCCGCTGTCATGGGAGCACGGGCCCGATGAACGCTTATGCCGCTGATGCTGCTCACGCAGCAGCCCACGCCGAACCGTTCTATCATTCAACGACATTCTGGGTCGCCGTCGCCTTTGTCCTTTTCATGCTTCTGGCAGGCAAGAAGATCTATCTGCTCGCCGGCACCGCGCTGGATGATCGGGCGGAAACAATCCGCGCCCGTCTTGACGAGGCGCAAAAACTACGCGAGGAAGCGCAAGCCATTCTCGCCACAAACCAGCGCAAGCAGCGCGATGCGATCAAGGAAGCCGAAATGATCGTCACCCGCGCCAAGGAAGAGGCCGAACGCATTCGCGAGCGCGCCGTGGCGGAGCTGGAAGGCAGTATGAAGCGCCGCGAGCAAATGGCGCTGGACAGGATAGCGCAGGCCGAAACGCGGGCGATCAAGGAGGTCAAGTCAATGGCCGCCGACATCGCCATCGAGGCGACGCGACGGGTGCTCGTCGACAACATGACCGACGACAAGGCGACCGCCCTGATCGACACCGCGATCAAGGAACTGGGCGACAAGCTGCACTGATAGCGAACTGGCCATCAGAGAATCAGGGAGGGCAATGCCCTCCCTTTTTTATTGCGCCCTCATCCGCCGATCAGGTTCAACCACTCCTCTTCGCTGAGCACCGTGACGCCAAGCTCCTGCGCTTTTTTCAGCTTTGATCCCGCATCAGCCCCGGCCACCACGTAATCGGTCCTTCCGGAAACGGAGCCGGAAACCTTTGCGCCCATGGTTTCGGCGCGCGCCTTGGCCTCGTTGCGGGTGATGGTTTCCAGCGTTCCGGTGAACACCACCGTTCTCCCGTCGACGGGAGAACCACTGGCGGCGGGCGCTTCAAAATCCTCCACGGCGACTTCCCGAACCAGTTGGTCCAGCACATCGCGGTTGTGCGGTTCGGCCATGAAGGCGATCAGATCGCCCGCCACCGAGGGACCGACACCATCGATGTTGATCAGTTCCTCATAGGCTTCGCCCCCGTGAATGGCGGCGTCGCGCATACCCCTGGCCCAGGCGTCGTATGTCATGTACTGCTTCGCCAGCAGCCGCGCCGTTGCCCGGCCGACCTGCCGGATACCCAGCGCATAGATGAACCTGTCGAGGGAAATACTGCGCCTTTCTTCCAGCGCGCGAAGCAGATTATCGGCGGATTTCTCGCCCCAGCCTTCCCGCCCGGCGATCTCGTCGCGCCTTTCACGCAGTCGAAAAATGTCCGCAGGCGTTTTGATCAGGCCTTCTTCGTGGAAAGTATCGATGTGTTTCCCGCCTAGTCCCTCGATGTCAAAGGCATCACGGGATACGAAATGCTTCAGACGTTCCACCATCTGCGCTTCGCAGATCAGCCCGCCCGTGCAACGTGTCGCGGCCTCGCCGTCCTCGCGCTGCGCATGGCTGTCGCAGACCGGGCAACGATCGGGAAAAGCGAAGGGAGCCGCCCCTTGCGGCCTTTTATCCGCCACGACCTCAACCACCTGGGGGATGACATCCCCCGCCCGTTGAACGACGACCGTATCGCCGATACGGATGTCCTTGTCGCGGATGTAATCGGCATTGTGCAGCGTGGCCCGGGAAACGACGACACCGCCAACGGTCACCGGCTCCAGATCGGCAACCGGCGTCAGGACGCCGGTGCGCCCGACCTGAATTGAAATCGCTTTCAAAACCGTAATCGCTTTTTCGGCGGGGAACTTGTGGGCAATCGCCCATCGCGGCGCGCGGCTGACCTGGCCCAGCCGTTCCTGCCAGTCCAACCGGTTGACCTTGTAGACGACGCCGTCGATATCGTAGTCAAGGCGGCCACGGTTCGCGGCAACTTCGGCGTAAAGAGACAATAGGCCCTCCACGTCCGCGCACAATCGCGCCAGCGGGTTGACCTTGAATCCCCAGCCTTCGAACCGACGAATCGCTTCCCACTGGGTTTGCGCGATCGGGTCGCTGGCCTCTCCCCAGGCATAGGCGAAGAAATGAAGCGGGCGGCGGGCAGTCACCGACGAATCTTTCTGACGCAATGAACCGGCCGCCGCATTGCGGGGATTGGCGAAGATCTTCGCGCCCTTCTCTTCCTGCCGGGTATTGAGCGCAAGAAATTCGCTCTTGCTCATGTAGACCTCACCCCGGACCTCAAGGATATCCGGGGCATCGTCCGCCAGCTTCTTGGGCAATTCGCTGTCGGGCATCGTCATCAGGTTGGTGGTTACATCCTCGCCCGTTGCGCCGTCGCCCCGCGTCGCCCCCTGAACGAGCCGCCCCTTTTCATAGCGAAGCGAAATGGACAGGCCGTCGATTTTCGGTTCGGCAACGATATCGATGGCCTGTTCTTCCGTCAGGCCCAGAAAACGCCGTATGCGGGCGATGAACTCGCGTACGTCTTCCTCGTCAAAAGCATTGCCGAGCGAAAGCATGGGCCGCGCATGGGTGACCTTGGCGAACCCGGCTGCGGGCGCTGCGCCAACCCTGCGGGTCGGGCTGTCGGGCCGAACGAGAAGGGGAAAGCGTATTTCTATCGCCTCGTTGCGCAGGCGAAGGGCATCGTATTCGGCATCCGTTATGACCGGTGTGTCATTCTGATAATAATGTTCGTCATGCGCGCCGATCTCGGCGACAAGGGCCGCCAGTTCGGCCTCTGCCTCTTCCGACGTAAGCATATCGACGGGAAGGTCTCTAAGCCCGCCACTCACGCCATATCTCCATCGATCAGGCGTCCCGCAGCGGCGCGGGCTTCTTCGGTAACCTGTTCACCCGCCAGCATCCGGGCGATTTCCTCCTGCCGATCGGGTTGAGCCAAAGGTTCGACCGTCGTACGCACCTTCCCCCCCGATTCCGGTTTCGACACACGCCAGTGATGCGCGCCGCGGGACGCAACCTGCGGCGAATGGGTGACGACCAGAACCTGCACACCATCGGCCAGTCGGCTGAGCCGTTCGCCGACGGCCGCCGCCGTCGCGCCGCCGATACCCGAATCGACCTCATCGAACACAAGCGTCGGCACGGGGTCCGCCTTGGCCAGAACCACCTTCAACGCCAGCATGAAACGCGCCAGTTCCCCCCCTGAAGCAATCTTCGCAATGGGACCCGCGGCTGCACCGGGGTTGGTCGCGACCAGAAAGGCAACGGAATCAAGGCCGCTTTCGCCCCAATCGGCCTCCTCCAGGGGGGCAACAAGCGTTTCAAACCGCGCATTGCCAAGCCGCAGGGGTTCCAGTTCCACCCGTACGGCTTCATCCAGCGCCCGCGCAGAATCCTGCCGCGCGCTTCCCAGCCGCTGGCCCGCCGCCACATAGTTTTCCCTGGCCGCAGAGGCCGCCTTTCGCAACTTTTCGAGGCCCGCACCGCCGTCTTCGATCGCCATAAGCTGGCCTTCGAAGCGCTCACGAAGCGCGGCAAGATCATCAACGCCCACATTGTATTTACGTGCTGCTGCGCGTAGCGCAAACAGCCGCTCCTCAACCTTTTCCAGTTGCCGGGGGTCGAGGTCCAGCGCCGCTGCCGTGCGGTCAAGCTGCGCAATCCCCTCGGTCGCCTCGATCGCCGCACGGTCCAGGGCGGCAATGGCGTCGTCGAGGAGGCCGTCGGCCTTGTCTGCGATTCGTTCAAGGTTGCGCAAGGCGGAACGTAGAGCGCCCTCCACGCCCGATCCCGACATCAGGTCATTTTGTGCGGCCTTCAACGAATCGGCCAGCTTTTCACCGTTCATCATCAGGGCGCGACGGGAAGCCAGTTCCTCATCCTCTCCCGGACCGGGGTTCAGAACCGACAGTTCCTCAACGGCATGACGCAGGAAATCTTCCTCGTTCCGTGATTTTTCAAAATCCTCTTCGGCCTGCGCGACGGCATCGCGCGCGGCGCGCCAGTCGACATAAGCCTTTTTGGTGTCGGACAACTCCTTGCCCAGCCCCCCATAGGTATCGAGAAGCCCCCGATGGACCTTTGGGTCAAGCAACCCCTGTGTTTCGAACTGCCCGTGGATTTCAACAAGTGCGCCGCCGACGTCGCGCAACAGGGCGACGCTGACTGGTTGGTCATTGATGAAGGCGCGGGATCGGCCTTCAGCCGAAAGGGTGCGCCGAAGGATAAGGCCGTCATCGACGTCCAGCGCGTTGTCGCGGAGAATTTCGAATACGGGGTGGTCGATTTCGATATCGAAAGCCGCCGTGACCGACGCCTGTTCAGCACCAGCGCGCACCAGCCGCGATTCTGCACGACCACCGAGGGCAAGCCCCAGCGCATCAAGAAGGATCGACTTCCCCGCGCCGGTTTCCCCCGTCAGAACGCACAGGCCGGACCGAAAGGACAGGTCCAGCCTGTCGATCAGAACAACATCTCGGATGGAAAGGCTTTGCAGCATGGGGTGTTACCGGAATTCCCCTTGTGTTCGACCACCCTCGGGCATGGCCACCTACCAGAGCTTGTACCAGGGCTTGTCTTCCTTCGGCCGCACCTGTTTTCCCTCAACCATTTCGTAGCTGTCGATGTACCATTCGGAGCCGGGAAAATTGTGACCGAGAACAGCGGCGGTTTTCTTTGCCTCGTCCTCCATTCCCAGATGCGAATAGCATTCCGTCAGCCTGTGAAGGGCCTCAGGCACATGGGTGGTCGTCTGGTATTTTTCGACCACGTTGCGGAAACGGTTGATTGCGGCGATACACTGCCCCCGACGCTGCTGCCCGCGGCCCACATCCATTTCCTTGCCCGCCAGATGGTCGTAGGCAAGGTCGATTTTCAATCTGGCGTCCTGCGCGTATTTGCTGTTCGGATAACGCTTTGTCACGGTTTCAAGGTGCGACAGCGCCTGCAAGGTCATGCTCTGGTCCCGGGTGATATCCGAGATCTGCTCATAATAGCAAAGCGCCAGCAGATAATGGGCGTAGGGCGCATCACGATTCGTCGGGTGCAACTGGATGAACCGGTTGAGCGCGGCGATCGCCTCATCAAAATATGAGTTTTCGTAATAGGCGTAGGCGGCCATCAACTGCGCCTTCGTCGCCCAGGCCGAATAGGGGTGCTGACGTTCAACCTCGTCGAAAAGGCGCGCGGCCTTCAGCGTTTCACCCGCCTCCAGGGCTGTCGTCGCCTCGGTATAAAGCTCCTCGACGGGGCGTTCGACATAGGCGTCCACATCGTCGCCCGAACAGCCGGCGACAAGCGCCACAAGAACGATAATGGAAAGCCCGGGAAGGCGTTCGAAGAAGCGGTTGATAAGCGTCATGTCTGTTCGATAATCCATAAGCAAGAGCGTCGCGGGCAATGCGGCGACGAGATT
>JAPHTL010000240.1 GCA_026193355.1 Rhodospirillales bacterium | reverse complement strand
GCCGTCTGATGCCACGCATCCGGTAGATGAAAACGAGAACGACAACCCCGCCAACCGCGAACCAGCCATAGGCCATGAACCTGTGTCGTTCGGTGATCGGCGGTGGTGGGTGCCCAGGCGCGGCAGTTGCGACGGGTGCCGACATGCCCGGGGCGAGTTGAAGGTAATAGGGACGAACCCCTTCAAGCCCGAAATATTCGGCGATTTGTTGCGGCGCAATCAAACGCCACAGCCCCTTGTCCGGTTCGTTGCCCGGCATGAACAGATCGCGGGATTCGGGAATGCGGATCATCCCGCTGATCGTCACCGTCCCCGCTGGCGCCGGGTTGTCGTCGGCAAGCGCCGACGGGGGCAACCACCCACGATCAACGAAAACAGGTGGTCCGGCGTCCGGCTCGAACAGCGTAAGCAAGCGATAGCCCGGCGCCTCCCGACCGCGTTTTGCCGAGACCAGCACCGATTTTCCGGAAACGAAACGGCCGGTTGCCTCAATCCGCATGAACGCATGTTCAAGGTAATTCTTTGTATCCCGGGGAAGCGCCACCGGGTGCTTTGTCTTTTGGACATCGAACCGGTGGACCATCACCTCTTCCCACGTGGCGCGCTTGAGCTGAAGCATGCCGAGGTAAAGGGTCACGGTCAGGGCAAGCAGCGTAAAGACGATGAACCCGATTGGGGGGGTGGCCTTTGGCTGTTCTGCGGTCATGTCGTCGGGTGAAGCGGCCTAGAAAAAGGTCGCCAGCGCCCGATCGACCAGCAGGGCGACGAAGATCAGGAACAGGTAAAGGATGGAGAACAGGAACATGGACCGCGGCGCCTTGGCCGTTTCGTCCTTCCAGACCTTGTATGAATGGTGCAGCAGCATCACGCCCAGAATGGCGGCGGCGATGCCGTACAGCGGTCCCGACATGCCGATCGCCACGGGGGCCAACGCCACAGGGAACAAAAGGATGGAATAGATGATGATCTGCTTTTTCGTTTCGCGAACGCCCGAAACCACCGGCAGCATCGGCACGCCCGCGCGTTCGTAGTCGCCGGAGCGGAACAGCGCCAAGGCCCAGAAATGGGGCGGCGTCCACATGAAGATGATGCCAAACAGGGCAACCGAGCCCCAGTCAACCCCGCCGGTCACCGCCGCCCAGCCGATCATCGGCGGGAATGCGCCCGACGCACCGCCGATCACGATGTTCTGCGGCGTACGGCGTTTCAGCCACATGGTGTAGAGGAAGACATAATAGGCGATCGTCATGGCCAGAAGGGCCGCGGCCACATCGTTGACGTACCACGCCATCGCCACCACCGAAATCGCCGACAAAATGACGCCAAGCCAGAGCGCTTCGACCGGTTTTACCCGGCCCGCCGGGATCGGTCGATCCTTGGTCCGATCCATCCACTGGTCGATATCGCGGTCGTACCACATGTTGATGGCGCCCGAAGCGCCCGCACCAACAGCAATGCACAGAACCGCCATCGCGCCAACCCATGGGTCGATGCTGCCGGGCGCCAGAAACAATCCGGCCAACCCCGTGAAAACCACCAACGACATGACTCGCGGCTTCAGAAGAAGGGCATAGTTCCTGACGCGCTCACCCAGCGCGGCGGCGCCTTCGAGGCGAACCGCCTCGACCGCGGGCTCTTCGCCCGCTTTCGGTGTGCTGTCGGCCGGATCAATCACGCCTTGTGGCACTCCCGTTTCCCCCTGTTTCGCCCCCGCCCTGCGAGGGCCGGATTCCATTAATGATGCTATGGCATATCACGCAACGACTCAGCAACTTTATGTCAGGTATCAAAGCCCCAACCATTCTATATTAATTCTCATTTGCGGTAACAGGTCTTTTCAACAGCGCCGTTCCGACCACGATGACAAACAGAACCCCGCCCAGAATGGCCAGTCCGCCACCCATGTAATTCAGCCGCATACCAAGGATTTCCGCCGCGCTTTCCAGACCCTGCGCCGCCCCCGCCGTCTTGCGCGGCGCACCGGCCATGAACAGGCCCACGCATTGCAGCGCCTGGCCGAAGGCGTAGAGCATGATCTGTACGGCGATGGTTTTGCGCATGGCGCTTGGACGGCCCAACACCGGCAGGATCATCGCGTAGAAAAGGCCCATGTAGGCAAGGGTCACACCACCGATCATGCCGTGGTAGTGCGATGGCGTACGGGTATCCATGCCATCGACATAGAATCCGAAGACGCCGCCCAGCCCGAAAACACCCATCGACAGGAACAAACACTGAAAAGCCGGATTGCGCCACGGAATCGAAGTACGGCCGCGCATGGCCGCACCGGCAAGACTGGCCACCGCAACCAGAAGCGCCGATGGCCCCAGGGCGTATTGCAGATCGGTGAAGGCCTGCCGCTGTTCATCGGAGAACGCGCCGAAAACGATGTAAAAGGCCGGGGTCAGCAGCGCGAACAGCATCAGCAGCCACCCAGCAGCGTTGTGTGCCCGGTCGCTGACCAGCGGCGCGCCATAGGCCACGCTGCCCAGAATATACCAGACGACCAGCAGCAGGATGGTGTTCACGAACTGCAAGACATGGCCGCCGCCCCAGAACAGATCTTCGTTGTACCCGCCGGAAACGGCCTCGTGGCGTTGCAGCCACCACGCGGCGGCGATGCAAACCAGCGCCACCAGATAGACCAGTGCGGCCCGAACGACATTGCCCGAAACGGTATCGAGGGGGCCGGATGCGGCCCGCACGGTCGCGAAAAGCCTGATCACGCCAAGCACGATGCCTGCGCCGAGCAGCGCAAGCCCTGCGTAATAGGCTGGATGGATCAGCACCGGCACATAATTGTTGAGGCTGGCCTCGGCGCTTTGCAGGAAGGCCGGGCCGAACAGAAGCGGGAAGGCCGCGACGGAAAGCCAAAGGCCAACCCGGCCAAGGCCGTTGAGGCGCGGTTCACCTCCGGCGATTCGCACGGCGGTCAGTTGCAACAGCGCGCCGGTGACGGCGAGGAACCAGACCACAAAGGAAAAGACCACATGGATGACCAGTCCCTTGTGAAAGAACCCAAGCAGCCAGGAGAAATTCTTCTCGGCGCCGGGGGAGCGCGAAACGATCATCAGAACCGCATAGATCCCGGCGATGGCGATGGCCGCGACCGCCAACAGCGCCCAGCCGCGCAGCTCGCTGCGCGCCGTCGAACTGCCCAATGCCTTTTGATAGGCTTCAAGGATCATCGATAAACTCCGCCCGCCCGTTACGTCCGGCGGGAACGCGCCAGAGACCTAGGCGGGCATTCCCGGATGAAAGTGATAAAGCATCAAGTAGACGAAGATGCCGGTGACCGAAACGTAAAGCCACACCGGCCATGTCCACCGCGCCAGTCGCCTGTGCTGTTCAAACCGTCCACGCGCCGCGCGCCACAGGGCCAGAAGAATCATCGGCGCAACGACGGCAGCCAGAATCACATGGCTGATCAGGGCGGTGTAGTACACGACTCTGATCAAGCCCTGTCCGCGGAATTCGAAGATCGGCGCATTGGCGTGATAGATCGAATAGGAGATCAGAAACAGGGCCGAGGTGATGGTTGCTGCGATCATCACCGCGCGATGCGCGTCTTTCCGTCCACTGCGCACCAGGGCAAAACCCGCAATCAGAAAAACCATCGCAATGGCATTGAGTGATGCGTTGATGTGGGGAAGCGTTTGAATTTCGATCATGGTCCGTAGAGGGAAACCTTGTAATAAATACCGACATACATGCCGGCGGCAATCAGACAGAGGATCGCCGCAACGATCCATTTCTGGCGACGTAATCCGGGTTTGTCGGTCATTTCTTCTCGCCCTTCTTCCATCGATTCACTGGGTTTAAATTGTTGCGTTCGCTTGCGCAAGCGGACTTCGCCGGGGGCTCGACAGGCACGGGGGCCCCGAAGGGCCCCCGATCCAGTATCCGCACAAGCGCACGGGATTACTTGCGTCCGTACTCGTACGGCGACCAATCGTCGTCGACGACGACATCCTCGGGGAAGTTGCCCGGCCCCGGACAGTTCGGCGCATGGGTCCATTCAAGCGACTTCGAACCCCACGGGTTTTCCGGTGCGATCGGGCCTTTGAAGGCGCTCCAGATCCAGTTGATGATGGTCATCGCCATGCCAAGGGCGATCATGAACGCCCCCACCGTCGCCACCATGTGGTAGGGCTCGAACTGCGGGAACATCTCATAGTCCGGATAACGCCGCGGCATCCCTTCCACACCAATGATGAACAGAGGCCAGAAGGTCACGTTGACCCCGATGCTGTTGATCCAGAAGCTTGCCGTGGCAAGCGGCCCATCGGCCAGTCGCCCGAACATCTTCGGGAACCAGTAATAGATCCCGCCGAAAAGCGCGAAGGCGGAAAACAGCGCCATGATGAAATGGAAGTGGGCATGGACGAAGGACGTTTCTGACAGGTGCACGGTAACCACCGTCAGGGCCAGCGGAATGCCGGTCAACCCGCCCAAAAGGACAAGGAAGAAGCATGACGCTGCATACATCATCGCCGTGTTGTAGGTGATCGATGCCTTATATAGCGTACCCCACATGGAAATCACGATCAGCCCGACCGGGATCGAGATCAGCAGCGTCGTCACCATCTGCCCGATGCGCAGCCAGTCCGGCATGCCCGCGACGTAAAGGTGATGGACCCAGACCTCGCCGGTGATCAGCATGATCCCGCCGATGCCGCCATAGACGCAAGCCTTGTAGTTGAAGACCCGGTTCTTGCCCATGGTCGCAACGATATCGAACAGGATACCGACGGCGGGCAGGAAGATGACATAGACAGCCGGGTGCGAATAGAACCAGAAAAGGTTCTGGTACAGCAGAACATCGCCGCCCTGTGCAGGATTGAAGAAGTGGGTGCCGAGGTACTTGTCGAACAGCAGCATGGTCACCGCCGAAGCCAGCACCGGGATGAACACAAGCTGAAGCCCAAGGGCCGCGATCGTCGTCCAGACAAAGATATTGAGCTTGTTCCACCCGATCCCCGGCGCGCGCATGTAGATGACGGTGACGAGGAAATTGACCGCGCCAAGGACCGAGGAGAACCCCAGCAAGTGCACGGTAAACACGTAAAACGCCGTGTTGCCCGGCGATGTCACCGAATAGGGCGGATACCCCGTCCACATGATGTCCGGCGCATCGGGAATGACGAAGCTCAACAGGGCCAGAATGATCGCGCCATAGAACAGCCAGACGCTGAAGGCATTGATTCGCGGAAAGGCCACATCCCTTGCCCCGATCATCAGGGGCAGGAAGTAGTTGGCGGCGAAGCCGGTCAGCCCCGGTATCAGGAAGGCGAGGATCATCGCCGCGCCGTGGAAATAAAGCCAGCTGTTGTACTGGTCGGGGCTGTCCATGATGCCCGGGCCGGGGCTTGCCTGTTCAATGCGGATCAGCAGCGCCATCAGGCCCGCAACGATAAAGGCGGCCATTGACCCGATCAGGTAGAGAATGCCGATCCGCTTGTGATCGGTGGTCAGGATCCATTCCATTAGCTTGAAGGACGAACCCGCATCGGCGGTTGTGGTTTCAGCAGTCATGATTTTTCATCCTCTCCGGCGGTCAGCCCTTGGCTTCTTCGGCGGCTTCGGCTTTCGCCTCGACCAGCCACGAGTCGAACTCTTCACGCACCAGCGCGTTGACGTTCGTGTACATGCCCGAATGCGCCGTTCCGCAGTATTCCGTGCAGGTGGAAATGAAGGTTCCCGGCGTCCGCGGATTGATCCAGATGTAAGTGACGCGCCCCGGCATCACGTCTTCCTTCACCCGATAGGCCGGGATGAAGAACGAGTGGATGACATCGGGTGATGTCATGCGCAGGACGACGGGTTGGCCGACCGGTACGTTGAGCTCGTTGGTCACCACGCCGTCGCCGTAATCGAATTCCCAGTACCACTGATAGCCGGTGACCTTGATCTCCATGGCGTTGTCGGGCACCCGACGATAGACGTTCCACAACGTCCAGCCCTTGGCCGAAAGGAAGAAGTCGTCCGCCATGAAGATGGCCGCGGGTATCATCGCCCAGGCGATGGCCTGCGCCTTGGTCAGCTTTGGCGCGGACCCGACATCGTTGGGGTTTTTGGCCCTGTAGCGGATCATCATGTAGATAGCGGCAATGCCGAACACCACGCCAATGATGGTGATGTCGATGATGATCTCTCTCCACAGGTGGTCCCAGCCCGCTGCCGGATCGGGGAGTTCCCCCCCTTCCTCTGCGCGGGCGGCCCCGGTTAACAGCAGCCCGCAGGCGAAGCCGTAGATCGTGGACAGAATTTTAGTCATGACCCTTCCTTGTCCTCCCGTTTTTTGCGCCGCCGCCTGAAAACCACCATGGATGCGGAAAAGGCCGACACCCCGAGGGTCAGGGAACCGGCGGCGATGAAGAGCGGAATGTTGTAGGTGTAGCGGCCTTCCTTGAAATTGTAGCTGTAGCAAAGGCTTGCCGCGAAGTTGATGATCTCGCTGGCCTTGAATTGGCCCTGTTTGGCGTCAAGTACGGCCAGTTCCACATCCTTGGGCGAATTGCTCAGCGCATAGAGAATGCGCGAGACCCGTCCTTCGGTGGACAGGAACATGAACGCGCCGGGATGGAAGAAGGTCCGGTCCTGCGGCGACCAGAAAAACCTGTAGCCGACAGCGCCGGCAAAGGCCTGAATCGCTTCGGGGTTCTCGGCGACGGCAAAATCCCAACCCGGCGCCATGTCGGCGTCCAGTTGAAGGCTTTTGCGGAACTCCATAAGGGTTTGCAGGTTGTCGTTCTTGTCGAACGAAACTGTCAGAACCCTGAAATCCTCGCCAATGCGAACCCGCCCCACGTCGCGCAGGGTGACAAGCAGGTCGAGAAGCTCCTGATTCACCGCGCCGCAGATGCCGTCGCACCGATAATAGGAAAAGACCAGGATCAGCGGCTTGTTCAGGCGATCGCGCAGGGTGAAGCGTTCCCCTTTCGCGCCGATCATGGAAAATTCCCGGTCCATCCTGACGCCGAGAACCTCTTTCTCATCGATCTTGAAGATTTCCGGATCAATGTCCGATTCCGCCTGTTTGTAATAGGCGGCCAATACAGGAACGGACATCGGGCCAGCGACGACAACCGCCGCCACGAGCACCAAAAGAAATGACCGCAAAGCCCGTTTCATGGTCTTCAATTTCCGCGCCTACCAGAAATAGATCTGGCTGACCACGAAGAACCACACGACATCGACGAAATGCCAGTAGACGGATACGCATTGAACGAACGTCTTGTTCGTCCGCCCCTTCAGCGCCGGCAGAAGCACCGCGCCGAATGCCGCAAGGCCAAGGAAAACGTGCGAAGCGTGGAAGCCGGTGATCGTGAAGAACGCGGTTGAAAACGCATTCGTGCTGGGTACGAAGTCGATATGAATCAGATGATTGTATTCATAGACGGTGCAGCCAAGGAAGGCCGTGCCGAGTATCAGCGTATAGACCAGCCACGCCCGGAACCCGCCAAGGTCACTCTTTTCCAGCTTCTCTTCCGCGACATGGATGCTTACCGATGACGAGACCAGCAAAACGGTCATGATCAGCGGCAGCAGATAGGGCATGTCCGGGGTGCCTTCCGGCGGCCACTCCGGCGCCATCAGACGCATGGTCCAATAGGTCGCAAACAAGGCCAGGAAGATGAAGATTTCCGAAACGATAAAAAGCGGCAGGCCGACACTGGCGACATCGGCGATGAGCGGCTTCTCGGTCAGGCCCTCATGCACCCACTTGGCGACGCCGACCAGCAGCACCGGAACGCCGATACCCGCGAAGACCGCCGACATAAGGGAATTTTCGTAAACGAAGTGAGCGGAAAACGCCATGGGCACCATGAAGAAGATGCCCGCAACGGCGATCAGCGGCGCGGCGCTGACCTCCCAATGGTGTTCATGATGCGCTGCGCTTGCGGTCTCGGATGCCATATACAAGTCTCCCGGACGTCCTGTTATTCAATAAAACCAACCAATCTGTCTGGCGTTCGCGGGTGGGTGTCCTTATGGACTCAACCCGTCGTTATTCACTTTTGCGTTATTTCAATTCAATTATGTAAGTCGTGTCAATACAGTTATCTAGAGATAATTTTTAAGTTATTTTACATTTAAATTCAGGAGAATTATCCTGTGGGGTCCACAGACCTGACGTTCATCCTTGCCTCGAAGGGGGGTGAGCGCCTTAGGGTCAGGACTCATTAATCTCATACGGTTCTGTTTTTCCGGGAAGCCGCGAATGCCAGGAAAAAAGCGCAAGGACATGCGAAGCATATTCGAGCATTTTTGACGCCGCAGGCGCGGCTTCCCGGAAAAACCCGAAGGGCGGGGCTCACGAAACCGGTGAATGCGTTGGAACCGCTTGAAAATAGAATGTATTTCCTGCGCGCTTCCGCCTGTTCACCGCTTCCGTCGCTCCCGCAGAACGGATGACATTAATGGGTCCTGACCCTAGACTGGGAGACGCATGGAACAAACGTTCAAGGGAGATCCGCGATGTCTTCAACCAAACCCAGGATTGCCGTCATTCTTTCCGGTTGTGGCGTTTTCGACGGATCGGAAATCCACGAATCGGTCCTTACACTGCTCGCCATCAATCGCCATGGCGGTGAATATCAGTGCTTCGCGCCTGACATTCGCCAGCACCACGTCATCAACCACATCACAGGCAGTGAAATGCCAGAAAGCCGCAACGTGATGATCGAAGCGGCGCGGATCGCACGCGGCGATATCAAGCCGCTGTCCGAATTTGTCGCCGACGATTTTGACGCCATCGCCCTTCCCGGCGGGTTCGGCGCGGCCAAAAACCTTTCCTCCCTCGCCTTCGACGGACCGAACTGCACCGTTGAGGCCGACGTGGCCGAAGCCCTGACCACCATGGCCGAGCACAAGAAGCCAATTGCCGCGCTGTGCATCACGCCGGCGGTTGTCGCACGGGTTCTCAAGGGGGCAGAAGTTACAATCGGCGCCGACGCAGACACCGCAGCCACCATCACGGCAATGGGCGGAACCCATGTCATCAAGGGTCATGGGGAAATCGTCATCGACAGGAAACACAAGCTGGTGACAACACCGTGCTACATGCTGGACGCCAACATCGGACAGATTGCCGACGGCGCAGACAGCGCCATCGCCGCTTTATTCGACCTGATCGGCTGAAAAAGATTTACGCGACTGGTGGTTTGAGCGACTAGCGCACGAAAACGCCCACCGCCTCAAGGTGCGCGGTGGCGGGGAATTGATCGACCGCTGTCACCGTCTTGAAGGTAAAACCGCCATCGACAAGAATTCGCGCGTCACGGGCGAAGGTTGCAGGGTTGCACGAGACCGCCACCACCCGCGAAACCGAAGATTCGGCCAACGCCTCGGCCTGTTCGCGCGCGCCTGCCCGCGGTGGATCAAAGACAACGGCATCGAAGACCTTGAGTTCCTTGACCATAAGAGGGCGACGGACAAGATCCCGGTGGATAACCTTTACCCGCCCGCCCAGCGTTGGGTTTCCTGATGCCTTGTCCAGGGCTTCCGCCATCACGGCAGCGCCCTCCACCGCCGTCACCCTCGCCGCTCCCGCCAGCGGCAGGGTCAGGCTACCGCATCCGGCATAGAGGTCAGCGATGGCCGTGGCGTCACCGACTCCTGCCATTACCGCATCGACAAGGGCGACCTCCCCCTCGGCGCTGGGTTGCAGAAAGGCGCCGGGCGGCAGGTCGACGGGAATGCCGCCGAAGATGGCCTGAACCGGGCGACGGATGATGACGGGATCAGGCAGTGATTCCGGATCGGAATGCCACGAAAGACGCGCGATATCGGTTTCCGCCGACAGGGCGGCGAGACGTTCCAGCACCTTGCGGTCCAGTTCACGGGGAAAGGCGAGGACAACATCCGCCGCCCCGTTGACAAGGTTGATCACAACATCACCGCGCGAACGGTCCGGCAAAACGTCGCTCAGCGCGGCGCGTACGGGCGCAAGCAATTCATTCAACCCGTCGAGCAGCAAGGGGCACGAATCGATGTCCGCCACTTCGTGGCTGGAACGTTCGTTGAAACCGAAACGAAGGCGCGCACCATTGCGCACGACCTGAAACGCGGCGCGGCGGCGCACGGCGCGGGGAAACTGCAACAGCGGCGGGACCGCAACATCCAGACCATGCCGCGCAAGCGCAT
Organism: Rhodospirillales bacterium; assembly: GCA_026193355.1. Classification (GTDB taxonomy): domain Bacteria; phylum Pseudomonadota; class Alphaproteobacteria; order Rhodospirillales; family JAPHTL01; genus JAPHTL01. The sequence goes on along the minus strand of JAPHTL010000240.1, from coordinate 20,548 downwards.
CGCCAAGGATGCCAAGCTTCCATTCCGTGTAGAGGTCGCCCGAAAAATGCTGAACCGCACAACCGCCACAACGGCCGAAAACGGAACAAAAAGCCTCTGCGCGCCCGCCCCCCGGCGACAGGGTTTCAATCACCTCGGCCTCAAACCCGTCACCGCGGCGCGGGCCGACCCGAAGTTTCAGAACGTCGCCCGGCACCGAAAACGGCACATAAAGAAGCAGGCCTTCGGTGCGGGCGATCCCGTCACCGCGCCCCCCCAGCGCCGCCACTGTCGCCTCGACGATGCGTCCTTCGTTGGCCGATCTTGCAGCCGCGCGTTTGCGCGGCGCGTGGCGGCGCGGTCCTCTTCCCATGTTTTAAATCCTAATGGCTCGTCAGATCGGCAAGGAAGCGAGCATAGATCTCGCTAACGGCCGTGCTGAACGCGGCGGCGGCGGCGGTGACACCGTCATCGCCGCCCTGATCGCGATCCTCGCGATAGGTTTTGACGAACAGCACCCGGCCATCTGCCCGAGCGACAACACCCAGTTCAAGTTCGACCCGAACCTTCGGCGTTGCCCCCAACACGCGTTCGAAACGGACGATTCTGCCCTGAACGACATAATCAGGCTCGACCCGCATGGCGGGCGTGACAACGGTGCGCGCCGCCCCGGCATCACGGAGATAGCTGACCAGCCTGTCCTGAAGCATGGAAATAGGGGGTTCGATCCAGAAGTGATAGTGATAGGCGTGAAGCTGATGGGCAGTGCCTTCCTCGGTATAGGCGATCGGCCGCGCCGCGATCAGGCCTTCGGCGGAAAAGCGCTGGACCTCCGCCACCCCGTCAAGACGCGGAGAGGCCATCGCTCTGGCGGGCGGCGTCACCTCCAACCGGTAGAAATTGTCCTGCGGCAGCGGCGGCTGCGAAGCGCAGGCTGCAACCCCCGTGACGATCAGCGCGCTCGCAAATACGCGCATCCAGCCCTTTGCTCTTTTCGCCATCATGGTCCATTCCCCCACTGAAGCGCCTGTTTTTGTCGCGCCCGTCATTTTTTCGCCTCGTCCTTGATCGGCGTTCCGCCCAGCAACAATCCCGGGTTCTGCCTGATCTGGCGGCTGAATTCGTACATATTGCGGCTGGCGCCTTCCATGTTCTCGTTGATCGCATCGATGTGGCGCGCCACCGATTCCGCCGTGTGCCGAAGATCGACGATGGTCTTGTCAACGTCCAGGCGATTGTCCGCCAGCAACGTGTCCACCGCCCTGACCACACTGTCCATCGCCGCCCGCGTTTCATTGAGATCCCGGGTCAAACGTTCGGCGTTATCGATGATCTCGTCGATCTTGCCGGCGTTCTCCTCGTCAAGCAGTCCCGCCATACGCGATGCGGCCGATTCCATGTTGTCCATGATCCTCGGCGTACGATCGGAGACGTCCCCGACCAGCTTGACCAGGTCTTCGAGAAGGACGGAGGCATCGCCTTCCAGAAGGACGGCGAAACCGTCGACCGTGCGGTTCATGTTGTCGAGAAGCGGCTTCAGGCTACCTTCGGACAATTCGCCGATCTGATCGGCCACCGAGGAGATGGCGGCGAACATGTTGGCCGCCTCGCGGCCCTGGATCTCACCCCCCGGTTTCAGGATGGACGTGTTGTGCCCCGCCGAGATGCTGATGGTGATGGCCGAAAGCAGACCGGATGCGGCGATATGCGCGACACTGTCGTCAGGGATGTTCCAGCCTTCGGTAATGGTCATGTCCACGCGGAAGCGCATCTTGCCCTTGTCGCTGAATGGCGTGATCTCTTCCACCTGCCCGATGGGATAGCCTTCGTAAAGAACCTGGGTGCCGAACTTGACGCCGGTAACGTTTCCATAAACGGCGAAATAGCGATCCGCTGCGCCCGTCCGCCCCGTCAGCAACGCCACCATCGCCACAAGTCCGATGACCATCGCAATGACGAAGCCCCCAACCAGCAGGTAGTTGATTTTTTCGTTTTTCATGCTGCGTCCACCCCCAGTCCATTTCCCTTGCGACGGCCGTCACCCTAGATCGCCGGCCCGTCCGTTTCGATCCTTTCGCCCGTCAGGCGCGCCAGATATTCGGCGGGATCGAGAATTTCCTCTTCGGTGCGGCGGTTGAGCAGATTCTGCACCCGCTCGTTCGTGCTGTTTTTCACCTCCTCCACCGTTCCCGTCATCAGGATGTTCCCCCGGTCGAGAACGGTAATCCGGTCGGCGATGCGAAAGGCGCTGTCCAGTTCGTGGGTAACGACGACGATGGTGATTCCCATGGCTTCGCGCAATCGCAGGATCAGTTCGTCAAGCCCGGCCGAAACGACGGGGTCGAGGCCCGCCGACGGTTCATCACAGAACAACAGCTTCGGATCCATGATGATCGCGCGCGCAAAGGCGGCGCGCTTGAGCATCCCGCCCGAAAGCTCGTTGGGGCGCAGGTTCTCGAAACCGGCCAGATCCACCACTTCGAGTTTCAGCCGGGCCATGATCTCCATGGTCTTGGCGTCGAGCCGCGTATGTTCGGAAAGCGGCAGCATGATGTTCTCGCCCACCGTCATCGAACTGATCAGCGCGCCGCCCTGAAACGCCACGCCCATCCGTTTGCGCAGATCGAACATCTCGCCCATCGTCATCGATCCGAGGTCCTGGCCGAGGATCTCGACGATGCCCGATGTCGGCTGCTCCAGCGCCATGATCTGCCGCAGGAACGTGCTTTTCCCGGAACCCGAACCGCCCATGATCACCATGATTTCGCCCTCGAATATGTCGAGGTCGATACCCTTGAGGATCGTCCGCGGCCCATAGCTCTTGACCAGGTCGCGGACCTTGATCACGGGTTGGGGGGATGGGTTTGCGCCGCTGTTCATCATCCGCCCTCAGTGCCGCGTGGTTATAAAGGCGAAGATCATGTCGGTCACGATGATCGCCGCAATGGATTGAACGACCGCGCGCGTCGTCACCCGGCCAACGCCTTCCGCGCCGCCCTTCACCGTCGCCCCGTTGGCGACGCCGATCAGGGTGATGAGGACCGCGAAGATCGCACTTTTCGCCAGCCCGTGCATGACGTCGTCAACCTTCAGCGCCTCAATCACATCGTCGAAATAGGCCGCAAGGCTTATGTCGAGATCAGCCGAAACGTAAAGCCCCGCCGCCAGCAATCCGGTCAGGTCGGCGAAAAAGGTCAGCGCCGGCACCATGATCAACATGGCGATCAGCGATGGCACCACAAGAAAACGCACGGGATTTATGCCCATGACCTTCAGCGCATCGATTTCCTGATTGATGGTCATTGTGCCGAGCCTTGCGGCCAGCGCCGAGCCCGAACGCCCGGCGACCAGAATACCCGTTATCAGCGAGGCGAATTCGCGGGTGATGGAAAGTGCGATGCCCAACGTGACGCGCGTTTCCGCACCGAAGATGCGCAGGGTGTAGATGCCCTGGATCGCCAGCATAACGCCAACGGTCGCGGCCAGAACGCCAACGATGGGAACGGCCCTGACGCCGACCTCCATCATCTGCGCAAAGACGGACCCGATGCGAACCGGTTGCTTGTATTTTGGTCCGGCGAACAGCCAGAACAGACTCTCGCCGAAAAGCGAACCGGCATAGCCCACTTCCTCGATCCCCTTGACGGTGTTCCGTCCTATGGATTCGAGGCGATGAGTAATCCCGCCCTGTTTCGACTCGTCATGCATCTTTGGTCGTCGCGCCCCTTGCCGCCCGTTACTCCGGCCGCCTTAATGGCGACCTTCCCCCCACGCCTGTCACTTCATTCCGTCTTCTACCGTTGCGCAGATGGTAAAGACCTTGTCCAGTCGCGCCAGCCCAAGAACCCGCATCGCTGGTTCGCTGACGGCGGCAAGGACGAAGCCTTTTCCTTCCTTGCGCGCATTCTGGTAGGCCTCGACCATGCTGGCGATACCCGAACTGTCAATGTAGCTGACCGCGGACATATCAACGATAACGCGATTGCTGCGGCCGACTGAATCCAGCAGCGCCGTCCGCGCCTTTGGCGAATGCTCCAGATCGACATCTCCCTCAAAGGCGACGATGATCGCACCATCCCGTTCTTCCACCCTGTGCTTCATTCCCTTTTCCCATCCTTGTCTTTTTTGTCTTCAGGAAGATGTTTGGCCAGCCGCAACAGGTTACCCCGTACCCCGGCTGGTGGCTCAAGGTAATCGACCTCGTCCATCACCGCCCGGATAAAATGAGTGCCCAGCCCCCCTGGCCGTACGTCGTCGAGACTTCGTGGCTTGATCTTGCCCAGATCAACCGGGTCGGCGAAATCGTGCAAAAGGACTATGATGCTGTCATCGTCCCGCAGGATTTCGAGAACGGCGTCGCCGCCACGCCCCTTGTAGGCGTGTCGAATGATGTTCTGGCAAGCCTCATCGACCGCGATCACCAGATCATGCGCGTCGTTTGATCCAAAGCCGCATTTCCCCGCGGCTTCACGCACCCGATCACGGATGGTCTTCAAAATGTCCGGCCGGGCGTCGAACCGCATTTCCAGCAGATGCTCACCCAGACGCAGCTCCTCGCCCCCAGCGATATCCGCATGCTGCGCCGTCACGTCGCCCGCCCCCTGTCCTCGATACCGATGATCGTCACATCGTCGCGCAGTTCAGCCCCCCCGCTGCCGAAGCGTTCGGAAACCACGTTTAACCGCTCGGCCAGAGACAGGCCGGACGTTACCGCCAGAATTTCTTTCAGTCCTTCGACTTCCAGCGTATTCCCGTCCGCAAGACGCCCTTCCGTCACGCCATCGGTGAAAAGGTAGAGCGCCCCGCCGTTGAGTTCGATTGTTTCCTCGGGAAACCCTTCTTCGCCGACGATATCGGCGGCGATCCCCAGCGGCGCGGCGGTTGCGGGAAAATCCACATAGCCATCGGCCCCACGATAATGCAGGGGCGGCTCATGGCCCGCATTGGACAGGCGAACAGTTCCGTCGGCAGGATCGAAGACCCCGATGACCATGGTGACGAACCGACCCCGTGTCGCCGTTTCGCAAATCTCGGCATTGATCTTGGCAAGCAGTCGCCCCGGCTCGGGCTGCACCTTTCCGAGACAGTGGAACAGGCTGCACGTCTTGGCCATCAGAAGGGCGGCGTCCATCCCCTTGCCCGAAACGTCGCCTATGGCGAAACAGATACGGCCATCACCCAACGTAAAGAAATCGTAGAAGTCCCCCGATACGGTGCGCGCCGCCCGATTGATCCCCTGAATGGGGGATTCTTCGGACGGCAGGGGCGGCAGCAGGCTGCGCTGAATTTCAGCGGCCAGTTCCAGTTCACGCCGGGTCCGTTCCTGTTCGACCAGGGCGGCCGCCATCCGGGCATTGAGCAATGCCAGTGCAGCGGCCGTACTCAGCGTCGAGAGCATATGAAGGTCGGGCTCGGAGAAAAGGCCGTCCCCGCCGCGTTTGTTGACCATCTCGATGGCCCCGAACCGGGTCTCCTTGACGCTCATCGGCGCGCACAGGATGGAACGGGTCGTAAAGCCCGTCTGTTCGTCCACCGACGCGTGGAAGCTGGGGTCGAGGCGGACGTCCCTGACGATCTCTCCGCTGTTGCCTTCGACCGAGCGCCCCACGATCCCTTCGCCGGGTTCAAGAACAAGGCCGGTGATGTCAACAGGACCGACGCAGACACGGCAGGCCAGCCGCCCGGTCTTTTCGTCTCGCAGGAACAGCGCGCCGCCCTCTGCGCCAAGGTATTCGGATATACGCACGAGGGCGCGCCGCAACGTTTCCTCAATATCCTGGGAAACGGCAAAATCCCGGCTCATGGTCGAGACCAATTCGAGATGGCCATCGAACCCCTTGAACCCGGGCGCATTCAGCCCGTCCAGTGAAAAAGCGTCCATGATCAACACACTATGCCTTTTTTTTGTTCGTGCGGCAATTGGCCGCACACCCCGTGTTTTCCATGCTGACGCTTTGCTGATGAGCGGCTTTGATGTAGGCTTTGATCTTCGGCCAGTGAAGAACAAACGATTGGGGGAGGCCGTGGCAAAGAAAACACCTGTTAAACGCACCACAAAGGCGCCCGCGAATAGCGGAAAGCCAACCCGTGCAGCGCGCCGGATAAAGACGGTGGAGGCGAGCCCCCTGGCCGATCCGGAAGCGTCAAAGAAAGCGCGCAACAAGTTCTACGAAAACGAATTGCGGCAGCTTCACATCGAACTGGTGAAGCTTCAGGAGTGGGTCAAGGAACAGGGCCTCAAGGTGGTGGTCATCTTCGAAGGCCGCGACGCCGCCGGCAAGGGCGGGGTCATCAAGCGCATCACCGAACCCCTCAACCCTCGCATATGCCGGGTGGTGGCCCTTGGCACGCCAACCGAACGCGAAAAGACCCAATGGTATTTCCAGCGCTATGTCCCTCATCTGCCCGGCGCCGGCGAGATGGTCCTGTTCGACCGCAGCTGGTACAACCGCGCCGGGGTTGAGCGCGTGATGGGATTCTGCACGGACGAGGAATACTGGGAATTCATGCGGTCCTGTCCCGAATTTGAACGCATGCTGGTGCGTTCGGGGATCATCCTTATCAAGTACTGGTTCTCGGTCAGCGACGAGGAGCAGGAACGCCGATTCCAGGCGCGCTCCGGCGACCCCACGAAACGCTGGAAGCTGAGCCCGATGGACCTGGAATCGCGCAACCGTTGGCAGGCCTATTCCCGCGCCAAGGACGAGATGCTCGCCCATACCGATATCAAGCAGGCCCCGTGGCATGTCGTGAACGCCGACGTCAAGAAACGGGCGCGCCTCAATTGCATCGCCCATCTGCTGAGTCTGATCCCCTTCAAGGATCTCACGCCGGGAAATATCAAGTTGCCGCCCCGCAAACCCGAACGGCGCGACGGCTATGTCCGCCCGCCCCTGTCGGATCAGAACTTCGTGCCGGAGAAATACTGACGCCGCGCGCGAGGAGGAACAGCCATGAACGACTTGAATCCCTGTTACAAGGTGGTCGTCGCCAACGCACGGGTCACCATCCATCGTATCGCTCCGGACAGCGCCGAATATCATCAGGCCACGGCCGAGGCGGTGATAAGGGATCGCGATGTCCTGGAAATGATGCGAAAGAAGAAGGAGGCCCATGCCGGCCTTGATGGCAGCGCCTATTTCAAGACCCTTGAAATGGCCAAGGACTTCGCGCTCCTCAACGTCGAGGCCTTCGAGGAAGAGCTTGAAACCGAGTATCAGGAAATCCACGATTACGACGGCGCCAAGCCCAGCAGCATCGATTGATCCTACATTCCAGATGCCGGAAAGAACCCTATGATCGAACACCTGATTGAAGGCGGAGGGGATGCCGTTCCCCTGACGACGCTTGCCGGAAGGACCGCGTTGGACGCGTGGCTTGGCCGGGCCACCCCGACGGAACGCGCGTGGATCGCATCGGTGGGGTTTTCCGCAAAGCCCGGGTCGCTCTGCCTGGTCCCCGATTCTGATGGCAGGCTGATCCGCGTTCTGGCGGGCATCAGCGGCGAGGAAGCTGTCTGGGATTATGGCTGGCTGGCCACCGCCCTGCCGCAACGGGCCTACCGCCTGGACCCCGCCCCCGAGGGCGAGGCCGCCAACAGGGCGGCGCTCGGTTGGGTGCTGGGCGCATACCGGTTCCGCCGCTACAAGACGGATGAAGCCGACCGCCTCGCCGATCTGGTCTGGCCGGAAGGGTGCGAGAAAAACACGGTTCGCCATACCACCGAATCAATCGCGCTTGTCCGCGACCTGATCAACACCCCGGCCCATGATATGGGCCCCGAGCAGCTTGCCGCCGCCGCCGCCGAACAGGCCGCGGCGTTCGGCGCGTCGTGCGATATCATCGTTGGCGAAGACCTTCTGAAAAACGGGTATCCGGCGATCCATGCCGTCGGCAGGGCGGCCGCAGGCGAACCGCGGCTGATTGATCTGCGCTGGGGCGACAAAAACGCGCCACGGGTGACCCTGGTCGGCAAGGGTGTCTGTTTCGACACCGGCGGCCTGGACCTCAAACCCGCCGCGGCCATGAAGCTGATGAAGAAGGACATGGGCGGGGCCGCCCATGCGCTGGGACTGGGCCGCATGGTGATGGCGGCGGGACTGCCGGTTCGGCTGCGGGTGCTGATCCCCGCCGTCGAGAACAGCGTCGGGGGCAATGCGATGCGGCCTCTTGACGTCGTTCATACCCGCAAGGGCATCACGGTCGAGATCGGACACACCGACGCCGAGGGCCGTGTCATTCTTGCCGACGCGCTTGCCGAAGCGGATACCGAAAGCCCCGACGTCCTGATCGACATGGCGACCCTGACGGGTGCGGCGCGGGTTGCGCTGGGCGCCGACCTCCCCGCCCTGTTTGGCAACGATGACAAGCTGGCCGAGGACATCCTGCGCCATTCAAAAACAGAATCCGATCCCCTGTGGCGGCTGCCGCTGTGGGCGCCTTATCGCAAGCATATCGACAGCACGGTGGCGGGAATTTCCAACGATTCATCCAGCCCGTACGGGGGCGCAATAACCGCCGCGCTATTCCTGTCGGAATTCGTTTCGCCCTCAACGCCGTGGATGCATCTCGATATGATGGCATGGAATACGGGCAGCCGCCCCGGACGCCCGGAAGGCGGAGAAGCCATGGGCCTGCGCGCCCTCTTCGCCATGCTTGCGGAACGCTTCCCGGCCTGAAACGAAAGGCGCGCCACCTTCCCCCGAACGGGATTACAGGTTGCAGTAAGGCTTGCGAACGTTTAGAAGATTCGAAGCCGGAACGAATCCGCTGATCGTGGATCGGTGGCAAACCGGCTTCGAAACGGACACCTGACGGGCATGAGCATTCATCTGGATCCACATCTCGCTCTCGAACTGTGGCGACGCGCCATATCCGAAAGCGTGCGCCGCGATACGGCCGACCTGTCGGCGCGGCAGATGGCCCTTTTGCTGACCGTTTACCTGACGCCGCCGCCGCATACGGTCCGCGGCCTTGCCGAAACGCTGAACATTTCCAAGCCTGCCGTGACGCGGGCGCTGGACAAGCTCGGGACGCTGGAACTGGTGCGGCGCAAGACTGACGAGGAAGACCGTCGCAGCGTTCTGGTGCAGCGAACGGTAAAGGGATCCGTTTACCTTCGCGAATTCGGTGAAGTCATCTCCCGCGCATCGCGCGAAGTCGAATAATCCACTTTAGGCGAAATCAGCTTCCTTCGAACCCTCAGGCGAAGCGTGCACGCTGCCGCGCCGGTGTGCGGAAACGGTGCAGGTAAGTGGGCAGGATCGCCTCGGCCGGGGTCGGCGTTACGCCCAGATCATTCAGCCCCGGCATTTTATCCCCCGCGACATTATCCGAACGCAGCAGCTTCACCTGGTCACGGGTCAAAAGCGGCTTCGGCATGAATTCGGTGAACCACCCGATAAAGGCGGCAAGGCCGAAGGGCACCGGCATCAGGAAGCGTTTGCGGTCGATCTCGGCCAGCATCAGTTCCATGACCTGCTTGAAGCTGTAGACGCGCGGCCCGCCCAGCTCATAGGTCTTGCCCGACGCATTCGTATCGTGCAGGGCCTTGACGATGGCATCGGCGACATCGCCCACATAGACCGGCTGGAACCGTGTGCCGCCGTCACCGTAAAGATCGATATCGATGATGCCGTCCTCGGGGAACAGGGTCACCTTGGGAATGGTCGGGCATCCAAAGACGGGAAGCACCCACGTCAGACGCGACAGGCCGGCGAACTGGTTGAAAAAATCATCCTCGGGGCCGAACACCACGGAAGGCCGCAGCACACTCGCCTCGGGGAAAGCATCCAGAACGGCGGCCTCGCCCTCGGCCTTTGTCCGCGCGTAGGCGGACGGCGAATCCTTGTCCGCGCCGATGGCCGAAAGATGCACAAGGCGTTTCACCCCGGCCGCCTTCGCCGCTTTCGCCACCGTCGCAGCGCCTTCGGCGTGGATCGCCTGAAAGGTCGCCTTGCCGCGTTCGAAAAGGATGCCAACCAGATTGACCACCTGATCCGCGCCGTCAACCGCGCGGGCCACCGAATCGGCGTCATTTAGCGATGCCCAGATCGGCACGATGGAACCGACCTCGCCCAGCGGCTTGAGGAACTGCGCCGCTTCGGTATCGCGCACGGCGACCCGGATGGTCGCCCCCGTCTGGGCCAGGCGCTGTACGAGATGGCGACCGATAAACCCCGAACCGCCGAATACCGTGATCACTGGTGCCGTCATACCGATTTCCTCCGTCTCGTCACGCCCCGCCCGGTGGTTCCGCGCGCGCGATTCCAGCTTATAATCCCATGCCGCCAGAATGCAAAGCCCAAGCGCCCGCGGGCGCCATCCCTTTCACGACAACCGCATACCCACGTTGTCCGGTTGACAAAGGTGCGACGGGCGAGTAACAGGTGTCCGCTATTGCGCAAAGCCCCTGTGCCCAGGTGGCGGAATTGGTAGACGCGCAGGTTTCAGGTACCTGTGGCCGCAAGGTCGTGGAAGTTCGAGTCTTCTCCTGGGCACCATTTATCCTACACGTCAAAAGGCAGGGCCGTTGGACGTTCAAGGAACATCAATCGAATTGCACAAGGGGGACCTTCCCTCCGGCCTCTCGTTCGGCGATACCGTCGCCGTCGATACCGAGACCATGGGCCTGAACCCCTATCGCGACCGCCTGTGCCTGGTCCAGCTTTCGTCCGGCGACGGTTCGGCGCATCTGGTGCAGCTTGCCAAGGGCGACTACGCCGCCCCGAACCTGCGGGCGTTGCTGGCCGACCCGAAGGTCACCAAGATTTTCCATTATGCGCGTTTTGACGTGGCGACGATCCGCAAGCACATGGGCATCGTCTGCGCACCCGTGTACTGCACGAAGATCGCCTCTCATCTGATCCGCACCTATACCGACAAGCACGGCCTCAAGGATCTGTGCCGTGACCTTCTGGGCGTCGAGCTGTCGAAACAGCAGCAAAGTTCCGATTGGGGCGCCGAAGACCTGACCCGTGAGCAACTGGCCTATGCGGCCTCCGACGTTCTCTACCTGCACCGGATCAAGGACATCCTGTCCGGCATTCTGGAACGCGAGGGCCGGACGCATCTGGCGCAGGCCTGTTTCGATTTCATGCCCACACGCGCCGAGCTTGACCTCGGCGGCTGGGCGGAGCCCGATATCTTCAATCATTGATCGCCCGCGAAACGGTTGCGGTTTGTTGACCTTGGCCGGAGGCGGGCGCATACTGCCATATTCGCCATAGCGGATTGAAATTCCTGCACGAATCATCGGCGCTCCTGAATTTAACGTGGCGCAAGGGTGGGATGTGGGAAAAACGACCGAAAGACCCCGGAAACGCGGAGCCCATGAACCCGACAAAAGCGAATCTGAAAAGCGAAGGAGCCGACGACGTTCAAAACGCCGATCTGGATTCGGCCCGCCGTGTGCTGCGCCTGGAGGCGCAGGCCCTTGACGCGCTTTCGCAGAGCCTTGACGGCGGGTTTGTTCGCGCCCTCGATCTTCTGAGCGGTATCAAGGGCCGTGTGATCGTCACCGGCATGGGAAAAAGCGGCCATATCGCACGCAAGATCGCAGCGACCCTGGCCTCAACGGGAACGCCAGCATTCTTCGTTCATCCGGGTGAGGCCAGTCACGGCGATCTGGGCATGGTGACCGTGGACGACGCCATCATCGCCCTGTCCAATTCCGGCGAGACGCCCGAACTTTCAGACATTATCGCCCACGCCAAGCGTTTCGCAATCCCACTGGTCGCGATCACCCGGCGCGCTGACGGTACGCTGGGCGAGTCCGCCGATGTTGTCCTGCGCCTGCCCGACACGCCGGAGGCTTGCTCCATGGGTCTGGCGCCGACAACATCGACAACGGCGACCCTTGGGCTGGGCGATGCGATCGCCGTGGCGCTTCTTGACCGCAAGGGTTTTTCCGCGTCCGACTTTCGTTCGCTTCACCCCGGCGGCCAATTGGGCCTGCGTTTGCTGAAGGTGAGCGAACTGATGCACCAGGGTGACGAACTGCCGCTGACCGGCCCTGATACGCCCATGTCGCAAGCCATCATCGAAATCACATCGAAGCGGTTTGGCTGCATCGGAATCGTAGATGCGACCAGCCGCCTTCTGGGTATCGTCACAGACGGTGACATTCGCAGGCACATGGACGAGGGACTTTTGCGAAAGCCGGTGAGCGAGGTGATGACCGTCGACCCCAAGACCATACGCCCGCAGGCCCTCGCCAGCGAAGCCGTGCAGGTCATGAACGCCACCGGCATCACCAACCTGTTCGTGGTCGATGAGGGAATCGCCGTCGGCGTCCTGCATCTCCACGATTGCCTGCGCGCCGGCGTTGCCTGAGCGGGAGGACGACGGCATGAACCTCCCCTCATCCAGCGAGTTGCAGGGTGCGCAGCGCCCGTTGCAAACGCCGCCACGGCGCAACCGCAGCGGCCTGGATGCGCTTGATGTGCGCCGCACCGGCGCCGCGCCGCGCCGCGAAAGCGGCGGGTACAGCCGTTTTGTCGTTTCAATGAAGCTTGTGCTGCCGATTCTTGCGCTGCTGCTTATCGGCCTCGTCGTCGTGTGGCCGCAGTTGCAAGGTGTTGACCACCGCTTCCGGATCGGATTTTCAGGGACCGATGCGCGCGAGGCGGCGGACCTGAACATGGTCAACGCGCGCTATATGGGGACCGACGCCGAGAACCGTCCCTTCACCATCACCGCCGACATCGCCCGCAACCTCACGCCATCGGCGCGTCTGGTCAATCTGGAGCTGCCCAAGGCGGATATCGTTCTGGAAGACGGGACCTGGCTGGTGATGACCGCAGACACCGGGGAATACGACCAGACCGCCAAGACCCTGTTGCTCAAGGGCGGCGTCAACATGTTCCACGACACCGGCTATGAGATGAACACCAGTTCCGCGATCATGGACCTGTCGTCGGGCGATGCACTGGGCAAGGAACCGGTCGCCGGGCAGGGACCGTTCGGCGAACTCCGCTCCGAGGGATTCCGCATGATCGACAAGGGAAAAAAGATCATCTTCACCGGCAAGGCCCATCTGGTCGTTCTTCCGAACGCGGGCGGGGAGGCCGGGCAATGACCCCCCGACACCCGCTGTCCCGGATCATTGGGCTGGGCATCTTCACCTTCTTGGCCCTCATCACCTTTACGGCGCCGTCCTTCGCCCAAAGCGCCAGCATTCAGAACGCCGACGGGAAACCCGTCGAGGTTTTCGCCGATAACGGCATCGAATGGGAACAGGCCACCCAAACCATCAAGGCGCACGGCAACGCCCGGGCGATCAATGGCGACACCATCATCTACGCCGACCTGCTGACCGCCTATTACCGCGGAAAGGAAAGCGGCGGCAGCGAGATCTGGCGCATCGATGCCGATGGCAACGTGAAGATCACCTCGCCCGGCGAAACCGCCTTCGGCGACAATGGCGTCTACGACCTGGACAGTGCGGTCATGGTGCTGACCGGGCAGAAACTGAAATTCGTGACCCCCGATGACGAGCTGACGGCCCGCGACAGCCTTGAGTACTGGACCGCCAAGCGGATGGCGGTGGCGCGCGGCGAAGCTTTGGTCATCCATACCGAGAAGGACAGGAACGGGCGGCCGTCAAACGCCAGGCGACTCAAGGCCGATGTTCTGACCGCCCTGATAAGGGACAAGGCGCAAGGCGGCGGCAACGAGGTTCAGAGGGTCAACGCGTTCGGAAACGTCCTCGCCGTCACCGAACAGGATGTGATCACGGCGGACAAGGGTGTCTACGAGGTTAAAACCGGTATCGTTGGCATGTCCGGCTCGGTTAAGATCACTCGCGGGGAAAACCAATTGAACGGTTGCAGCGCCACCGTTAACCTTCGAACGAGCGTCAGCAAGCTTTTCGCCTGCGACAAGAACGCTTCTGCGTCGGGCGCCCGGTCTTCGCAGGATGGTCGCGTAAGGGGGTTGCTGGTCCCCAAAAAAGAATAGAACGCCTACATCGAACAAGGCGCAAAAGCGCATCAAGGCAAAAGGCGCATGAAGCGCGCCGCATGAAAGTGAAAGGTCTCGCCGGTCATGGACGACAGTCACGATAAGCGCCCCTTCCTGTTTGGCCGCAAAGGGCCGGCGGAGGAAGAGGCGCGCGGCGACCGACCGGGACCGGACTTCGCCGACAGGGCCGAACCTGCACCACGTCTTGTCACCAACAACGAGGGGCTTGTCGCCAATACGCTCGGCAAACGGTTCAAGAAAAGGCCGGTCGTCAGGGGCGTAAGCCTGCATGTCCAACGCGGCGAAGTCGTCGGTCTGCTCGGTCCGAACGGTGCGGGAAAGACCACCTGCTTCTACATGATCACCGGCCTCGTACCCCCCGACTACGGCACCATTTCGCTTGATGGCGAGGACATCACCCCCCTTCCGATGTATCGCCGCGCCCGTCTCGGCATCGGATATCTGCCGCAGGAGGCATCGATCTTTCGCGGCCTGTCGGTTGAGAACAACATACGCGCCGCCCTTGAGGTCGTCGAAAAATCCCGCGACAAGCGCGAAACGTTGCTCGAAGCGCTTCTGGCCGAATTTTCCATCACCCATCTTCGCAGAACCCCGGCGCTGGCCCTTTCGGGTGGCGAGCGGCGCCGCGTCGAGATCGCTCGATCCCTCGCCGCGCGGCCGCATTTCATCTTGCTCGACGAACCCTTCGCAGGTATCGATCCCATCGCGGTCGGCGACATCCGCGATCTTGTCTCACACCTGCGCGAGCGCGGCATCGGTGTCCTGATCACCGACCACAATGTCCGTGAAACCCTGGACATCATCGACCGCGCCTACATCATCCATGACGGCATGGTGATGATGGAAGGGAAGCCCGAAGATATCGTCGGAAACGCAGACGTCCGCCGGGTGTACCTCGGAGACAGGTTCAGCTTTTAGCGCGCGTCCCGATGGCCCTCACCCCCCGCCTGGAACTCCGCCAAGCCCAGACTCTGGTCATGACGCCGCAGTTGCAGCAGGCGATCAAGCTGCTGCAACTCTCCAGCATGGAGCTGACCGAATATGTCGTGAACGAGGTCGAGCGAAATCCACTTCTGGAAATCGCCGAAGGCGAAGACACCGGAACCCGCACCCTTGAAGAACGGGCCCAGGAAGACAGGGAGAACACCGAATCCCTTTCACAGGCGGCCGAGGCCGAGGGCGCGCCCCTTCTAAAGTCCGTCGATCTCAGCGAACCGCAGAACGCGCCCTCTTCCGAAGCACTTGATGTCGACTACGACAATAACTGGGGAACCGAGCCAGGGCCGGGCGGACCTGCGTTGGGCAGCGATCAGGCCTTCGCGGGCTGGAGCGAACGTGGCGGGTCCTTCGAAGGCGGCACGCCGCCCGATCTGGAAGACACGTTGGCCGAAAAGCCAACCCTGCGCGAACACCTGCTGTCCCAGATCGGCGTCGATTTCAGCGAACCGGCCGACCGTGTGATCGGCGCCTATCTGGTCGAGATGCTGGATGAATCCGGTTATTTCGTCGGCAGTACGGCAGACGCCGCGGAATCACTTGGTTGCGCCGTCGAAAAGGTCGATGAGGTTCTGGAAAACCTTCAGCGCCTCGATCCTGCGGGAATTTTCGCGCGCAGTCTTTCGGAATGCCTTGCCCTCCAGCTTCGTGACCGCAACCGCCTTGATCCCGCCATGCAGGCCCTTCTGGATAACCTTGACCTGATGGCCAGGGGCGATGTGGGGGCCATGATCCGCCGATGCGGCGTGGACGAAGAGGATGTCCGCGACATGATCGCCGAGATCCGCACCCTCAACCCGAAACCCGCCCTTGCATTCGAGGGGGGAACGGTGCAGCCGATAACGCCGGACGTCATGATGCGCCGGGGGCTCAAGGGGGGATGGATCGTCGAATTGAACAGCGACTCCCTGCCCCGTGTCCTGGTGAACAATGCTTATTACGCCGAAGTCCACACACAGGCGCGGAGCAAGGCGGACAAGGCCTTTATCGCCGAATGCTACAACACGGCGAACTGGCTGGTTAAATCCCTTCATCAGAGGGCGACGACGATCCTCAAGGTATCTTCGGAAATCGTCCGCCAGCAGGAGGATTTTTTTGCGCGTGGCGTGCGTTTCCTTCGGCCGCTGATCCTGCGCGACATCGCCGAAGCCATCGAGATGCACGAAAGCACCGTCAGCCGGGTGACCTCCAACAAGTACATCGCCACCCCGCGCGGCATCTTCGAGCTCAAGTATTTCTTCACCGCCTCGATCGCAAGCAGCCGCGGGGGAGAAGCCCATTCCGCCGAGTCCGTTCGCCACAGGATCAAGGCGTTGATCGACAACGAATCTCCCTCAGCCGTGCTTTCCGACGATACGATTGTTGAAAAGCTGCGCACCGATGGCGTCGACATCGCGCGGCGCACCGTCGCCAAATACCGGGAAGCCATGGGAATCCCGTCATCTGTTCGACGACGGCGGCAAAAGGCGGGGAAGTAGCGGCCGCGCAAGGGCCGACCGACTATTGACTTCCCCCCCCTGCGGAACTATCTTCCGCCCGCCGAGATGGCCGCGCCAGAACCGCCATCAACCGGCCCGGAGACTGAAAAACAGGGCGCATGACGGACCCCAGCGCAAGAGGCGAAGGACCCCGTCCGCGGATTGATAGCCCGGGCCTTAAACCCAAGGAAAAGCCTCGTTGAGAGGCGACAAAACAAGATGCAGATTTCCGTTCAAGGCAAGAACCTGGACATCGGCGACGCATTGCGCAGCCATATAGACGAAACCCTCCAGACCGGCGTGGAAAAATATTTTCCCGATCCGCAGGAGGGCGCCGTCACCATTTCCAAAGACGGTCGCCTGATTTCCGCCGATATCACCGTACGCATCGGCCGCGATATCATTCTGCGCGGCAGCGCCGATGCAGGGGATGCATACGGCGCCTTCGATGAGGCGCTGGAACATCTTGGAAAGCGCCTGCGCCGCTACAAGCGCCGACTGCGCGACCATCACCAGAACCGCACAGACAGCTTCATCGAAGCGCAGCAGTACGTCCTTTCCGCCGAAGAAGACGATAACGCCGATGAGCCCGCGACGGACGGCAGCCCCGCGATCATCGCCGAAATGTCGACAGCCATCGAAACGCTGAGTGTCGGTGAGGCGGTGATGCGCATGGATCTTGCCGACCTGCCGGTCGTGATGTTCCGCAACAAGGCGCACAGCGGCATGAACGTTGTGTACAGACGGGCGGACGGCACCATTGGCTGGATCGACCCCATCCTCAGCGAAACGATCAAGAACCGCTGAACGCCAGGAACAGGGATTTCGAGGACAATCATGGAAATCACAGACCTGATCAGCCCCAAGGCTGTGGTCGCTGATCTAAAGGCGACCAGCAAGAAACAGGCGTTGCAGGAACTTGCCACGCTGGCGTCCGAACTGACCGGCCTGCATGAACGGGCGATCTTCGACGTCCTTCTGGAACGCGAACGCCTGGGCACCACCGGCATCGGAAACGGCATCGCCATTCCGCACGGCAAGCTGCCCCAGCTCGAGCGCCTCTACGGCGTCTTCGCACGGCTTTCCAAACCGATCAATTTCGATTCCATCGACGATCAGCCGGTTGACCTGATTTTCCTGTTACTGGCCCCGGAATCGGCGGGCGCCGATCACCTCAAGGCGCTGGCGCGCGTGTCGCGACTGCTGCGCGACAAAGCCGCCTGCGAAAAACTGCGCGGGTCGGAAAACCCGGAAGCGCTGTTTGCGCTTTTGACCGAGGAATCGGAAAAAAATGCTGCCTGACGCGCCACCCGGCCCAAGGCGCCACCCTCTTCCGAAATTCTGATCGAACCTCATCCAAGCGACCAAAGAGCCGACACACGGCTCAGTGGACGGAGAAGGCTTCCAGATCGCTTTGACGGGCCGCAACCAGCGCCGCAGCGCGGTCCGAGGCGTAGCCAATCAAGGCGCCGGCGGCATCATGGATGGCATAGACCGCCCTTCCTTCAACAACGGCGGGCTTTATATAAGCAGCCAGACCGACCCCCCAAGAGGCAAAATCATCCGCCGCCAATCCATCAAAATCGTTGGGAGTAGCGCTGTTTTCCGAAGCGTTGTCACTCATCCTTTTCTCCTCCCGGGCTGACGTCGATGGTCTTTGCCGTGGGGGCGGACTTGCCGCCCTTCCCGGACGCGCTCTTGATTTCGATGGCGCGAACCCGAACTTCCGGTTCCGGGCGCTCCAGATTGATGTGAAGAAGGCCGCAATCCATCTCGGCGTCCATGATCTCAATCCCTTCGGCAAGGACGAAACTGCGCTGGAACTGCCGCGCGGCTATACCGTGATGAAGGAAGATCCTGTCGCCCTTTTCCTCCTCGCTACGACCACGGACGACAAGCTGGTTGTCTTCCAGGGAAACGGACAGGTTCTCCGGACCAAACCCTGCGACCGCAAGGGTGATGCGCAGACGGTTATCGCCGACCTGTTCGATATTGTAGGGAGGGTAACCGTCAGCCGACGTTTTCGAAACCCGGTCGAGAATCTGCTCTATATGTTCGAACCCCAGCAAAAGGGGGCTGTTGAAAACCGACAGTCTGGGCATTTCCAGTGTCCTCCTCCTTGATGAGCGAGTACGCAACTGACCGTTCAGGGCCCTTTCATGGCACCCACAGCGACCACCCACGGGGGGCGCGGTCGTCCCTTATTAGTTTGGCGCGTCGCGGCGCACAGTCAATAGCCCAGACACTCTCAAAAAAACCTTTGATTCAATCTTTATAGCCCCCATATCCCTACTTGACGGGGGTTATGGGCGATGATCGCCTGTACGCAGGTGGGAATTTCTATGAAACGCGCGCCGGATTCACGCCAGAAAAGGTCGCCCGGAAAGGGCGGAACGAAGGATTGGTCGGCGCCCCTGCAAAACAGGCGCGGCAAGATCCAGTTGCCGATCGATTCCCTGCACCGGGTTGAACGCGCGCGCCGGGCGATGAGCGCGTCAACCCGCGTTCTTGTTCGCGCCGAAACATCTGACGAATTGATGAGGGAAGTCTCGCGCATTGCGGTGGATGTCGGCGGGTACCTTTTTGCCTGGGCCGGCATTGCCGGTAACGACGCGGAAAAGAGCGTAAAGATCGGCGGTCAGTACGGACCGGACGGGAACTATCTTTCCTTTTCCGGGATAACCTACAACGGTCGTTCAAAGCGTGGGAAAGGCCCAACCGGCACCGCCATCCGCACCGCGAAACCCGCCTTGATCCGCGATGCAACGACGGAGCCGAGTTTTGCGCCCTGGCGAGAGAACGCCGCCGAGCGGGGATTCGCCTCTGTACTGGCCCTGCCTCTGATGAACGATGGCAAGGCTTTCGGCGCCTTCACCGTTTATGCCCGCGAGATTGATGCCTTCGATGAGGAAGAAATATCTCTCCTCGAGACCTTGGCCAACGAGATCGCTTTCGGCGTGGTCGCCAGACAAAACGCAGCAGAACAGCATCAGGCCGAGCAGGGCTTCCAGGCGGTCTTTCGCGCCAACCCCAGTTTATCAGCCATCACCGATCCCGAAACCGGCATGCACCACGACGTCAATCTGGCATGGTGCAGTACATTGGGCTATTCGCGCGAGGAAGTCATCGGACGAACCTCCGCCGAGTTGGGCCTTTGGGCCAATCCTGAACAGCGCCGCCATATCGTCGATACAATCCGCACTCACGGGTCGATTCGCAACGCCGATGCACAATTTCGCGCCAAGAATGGAACCCTCCGGGACCTTCTCGTTTCTGGTGAACTCATTGAAATGCGGGGCGACAAAAGGCTTCTTCTGACCAGTCAGGACATCACCGAGCGCAAGAAAAGCGAAAAAGCCCTGTGGGAGGCCCACGCCGCCCTTGAGCACAAGGTGGCGGAGCGAACCAGGGCCCTTCACGAAAGCGAGGATCGTTTACGGGATTTCGCGGAGGTCAGCGCCGACTGGATGTGGGAAACCGACGCCGACCACCGCTTCACGCTGATTACCGCCGATACCGAAAACACGTCCGTTCATACCAAGATGTCAGTTATCGGCAAGACCCGTCTTGAGCTGGTCAATACCAAGCTAGATCCAAAGAAGTGGGCACGGCACAAACGGGATCTGGAGTTGCACAAACCCTTCCGCAATTTCGAATACCCGGTCAACGCCCCCGACGGCGCCCTCCACTGGATCCGTATCAACGGCAAGCCCCTGCACGGTGGCGATGGAACCTTCCTCGGCTATCGTGGAACAGGGATGGATGTAACCGCCGAGATTGAGGCGCGCAATGCCCTCGCAGAAAACGAAAAACGCTTCCGAAATCTGGTCGAATCTTCTTTGCAAGGGATATACATCCACAGAAACCTGAAACCCTTTTTCGCCAATCCGGCGATGGTGGAGATGTTTGGGTACGACAACCTGGACGCCTTCCTTGAAATCGGCAGCATTCTTGAACTTTTCGATGAAGAAGACGCCTTGAGATTGGAGGGTTTCGCCAAGGCGCGCGCGGCAGGAAAGGCGGCTCCGCAGGTATATGAGGCGGGGGCCGTTAAAAAAGACGGCACCCCTTTCCGCGTCCAGATTCTGGCGACCGTAATCGAATGGGACGGC
>JAPHTL010000072.1 GCA_026193355.1 Rhodospirillales bacterium | reverse complement strand
CCCGATTTCGTCACGCCGCCCTGTGCCGCCAACCACCGCCTCCAGGTCGTCCTCGGTCAGTCGGATCGTCGTCTTCGCCAGACGCCCCAGCGGCGCCGAGATGCTGCGCACCATCACGAAGATGACCACAACTGTGACGACGGCGAACACCACGAGAACGGTGACAATCCCTATCACCAGATCGCGGGCGAACGTCAATCCGTGCAGGGCTACGGCAGAAACATCGGCACCGACACGGTCCTCCACCTTTTTCAGCAGGTTGATCTTGTTCGTGATTGTGGTGAACCAGTAGGGGGCCTCGACGCCCTGGGTGTCGCCGCTGTTGAGGCTGTCGATGGCGATCTCTCGCATGCGCTTGACCTCATCGACATCGGGGCCGCTGACCGTCTCGGCGAGGAAGGCGATCTGCGCCGGCGTCGCGAAGGAACGGAAGACATCGAAATAGGCCTCCTGCTCGGCGGTCAGTTCGACGAACCGCTGGTAGATCGCAAGATTGAATTTCTTGGCCCCGAAACCGGCGGAGCCCATGGCGCGTTCGATTCCGGCCCGCTCCTTGCCCTGCAGGATCGCGGTATAGGCGGCAAGGGAGGTCGTCACCCGCTCGTCGGGGCTAAGGACGGCGGCCAGTTCGATGATGTGGAGCAGGCTGGCGATGGTCCCCGTGTAATACTTGGCCATCTGCGGAACGCCGACCGGCCCGAGGGCGGAGACCCCCTCGCGCATGGAGGCGAGGTCATCAAGGTTCCTGATCCCCTGATCGACAGCCGACAGGAAGTCGGCGTCCACCTGCCCCTTGTATTCTTTCACGAACTCCGCGGCTTCCTTGCGGAAGGCGGCCAGGGTGCCGTCGGTCACCTTGCGCTGCGCCGCCAATTCGGCGCTGAACTTCGCCCCCTTGCTGCCGATGAAGCCCGCCGAGTTGCCCCGCTCCTTCTGCATTTCGTGGACGAGGCCGCTGATCCTGGGGGCGAAATCGGCGACCATGTGGTGGATCACGTCAAGGTTCTCGTAGTCCTTCCATTTGTCCCACAGGATCGCGCCCGACAGCGCCATCAGCGCCAGGATCGGGATCACCGTCGTCGCCACCACCCGGTAGACCACCCGGACACGGCCAAGAAGCCGCGCCAGCAGGCCTTCCCTGTCGCCGGCTGGCAGAACGTGGCCGGCTTCCAGCAGGTGTCGCTTGAACGCCGCGTCGGCGCCCAGAAAGTGGTTGATCAGCCAGTTGTGAAGAAAGTGCAGAACCCTGGCCGGTTCAAGCGCCGCCCCACCCCGGAATTCTGTTTGCAGCTTCCGCATGCCAGCAAGGCCCTTTTCATGGGCGGCGCGGTGTTTTTCGAGGTCGGGATAGCAGTATTGGGCCATCGCCGCCTCTTCCCGCGTGAAATGGCCCTCCATGTAGGCGACCGCCTCGTCGATGAGATCCCCGAGCGAGGCGTTTCCGGCCGCCGAAGACAGCAGTCCGCTGAGCCTGTTGACGATATCGACAAGCTGACGGTGATCCTCATCAAGGATTTCGATACCGATCTCGAAATTATCGACCCACTCGATCCTGGACATGCCCCCTCCAGTCACGTTTACGACACTGCCGTGCAAGCCCCGTTACGATGAAAGCCCCATTCCCCTTCCGAACAGCGCACCATCACCACGGGTATCCCGATAGGATCAAGCTGTGAATAGTGACTTATGGAATCAGCGGCGAAAACCACTTAGGTCAAGTGTAATATCTTTGAATTTTATTAAAAATCAATCGATTGCGGAATGGACTCCCCCTACCCTGACGTCGGCGTCAATCCCTTTCCCCGCAAACGGTGCGAACGGCCCCTGCGATCCGGCCTCAGAAGGGGATTTCGTCGTCAAGGTCGCCGCCACGGCCACCGCCTGCGCCGCCATCGGAACCGCCCCAATCGGGACCGCCGGAGCCGGACCCGCCGTCCTGGCCACCGCCGTATCCGCCGCCACCCTGCCCGCCGCCCTGGCCACCACCGTCGCCACGGCCATCAAGCATGGTCAGTTCGCCCTTGAACCGCGAGAGAACAACCTCTGTGGAGTATTTTTCCACGCCGTCCTGTCCCGTCCACTTGCGGGTTTGCAGTGCGCCTTCGATATAGACCTTCGAACCCTTACGGAGGTATTTTTCGGCCACATCGGCCAGACGGTCATTGAAAATGACCACGCGGTGCCATTCCGTTTTCTCGCGGCGCTCGCCGCTCTGCTTGTCTTTCCATGTCTCTGACGTGGCGACGGAAAGATTGGCGATCCTGGAACCATCCTGCGCGAAGCGAACCTCGGGGTCACGCCCCAGATTGCCAACCAAAATCACCTTGTTAACGGAACCGGCCATGAGCCTCCCCTCTGCATTCGTCTGTTGGATTCATAATATTCGCGAGGCGGGACTCTACACGGATTCTCACCCATCGTAAAAGATGTTCGCGCAGAACAGGGAACCCGGTCAGCCTTCTCCGCCCAAAGACCATTGATCGGGCCGGCATCCCGCCGTTTTGGCGTAGAAAGCCTTGATTTCGGCAAGGTCTGCTGCGTAATCGCCGCTTGGCGTGATCACCTTGCCGATGCCGCAGGTCTTGGTGCCGTAATCAATGAAAGCCAGCGCGATAGGCACCTTCGCGCCAACGGCGATGTGATAAAACCCGCTCTTCCATTCCTTGACGCGGCTGCGCGTACCTTCCGGCGTGATGGCCAGCAGAAGCTCTTCTTCCTGATCAAACAGCGCAATGGCGGAATCGACCAGTTTGTTGCTCTTTGACCGATCGACCGGCATACCGCCGAACCAGCGGAAGATGCCGCCATAGGGTGGTTTGAACAGGGAATCCTTGCCCAGCCAGTAAGCCTTCAGCCGGTAGGCCAGACCGAACGTAACGCCGATGGGAAAGTCCCAGTTGCTGGTGTGCGGGGCGACGACAAGAACCGCCCGACTGACGTCCGGCACAGGATCGACACGCTGCCAGCCGCGGGCGCGAACGAACACCCAGAACAGGGCGCGCAACGCCGGAGAAACGCCCGGTGTAGTGAAGACAGTTTTTCGCATCCGGCACCCACCCCTCAACTCAGTGGAAGGATAATATCTTCACGCGGGCAGGAAATCGACAGGCCCGATAATCGCGCACGAAAATTTTATTGGGCAATCTATGCCGTTATTTTTCATCACCCAGAAAAGGGGTCGCAGCCGCCAGAAAGGCGTCAGGGCGTTCAGCATGCGGCCAGTGCCCGGCGTCGGCAATGGTCTTGATCTCCACACGCGGGAACAGCCGGCGGATTTCGGCATGCAGAACCGAGGGGACGTAATCGGACTTCTCACCCTTGATGAACAGGGCGGGGCCAGCATAACCAGCGTGGCGGGAGAAATCAGGCCAGCCGGTGATGTCTTCCAGCCGCGCCTCAATCCCCGCCAGATTGATCCGCCAGAAGAAAACACCATCCTCACCACGCGTCAGGTTCTGAACCAGAAAGGACCGAATGGCGGGATTTGTCACAACCGCGGAAAGGGCCTCTTCGGCCTCCGCACGACGGGTTATTCGTGACAGGTCCATCGACCGCATTGCAGCGATGAAACCGGAAAACGGCGTTTTCGCCGCCGAAACGCCAACAGGCGCAATATCGACGACGAGCAGCCGCGCCACCCGTTCCGGCGTTTCCAGCGCCATCGTCATGGCGACCTTGCCGCCCATGCTGTGGCCAAGGACGGCGGCCTCATTCAGCCCCAGGCCGTCCATCAGCGCACGCACCCGCGCCGCCTGTGCGGGATAATCCATTTCGGGCGTCCACGGGCTTTCGCCATGATTGGGCAGGTCAACGGTAAAAACGCGATGGTGCGCCGACAACGCCCTGGCCACCGCCGCCCAGTTACGGGCAGAGCCGAAAAGGCCGTGCAGAATGACGATGGGAGAGCCGAAATCACCGTAGCGGACATGCGAAAGTGTCATGCCTTTTTATGTATCCGGGCGTTGGTTGAAGATGCGTTAAGAAAACACGCCAAACCGGTCAGGCGCGCGGCAAATCGATCCAGAATGTCGATCCCCGGCCAAGTTCGGATACGAACCCGATCCGCCCGCCCATCGCCTCGACCAGATTTCTGGTGATGGCGAGCCCGATCCCCGACCCTTCCACCGTCGAGCGGTCGAAGGCCAGGCGATCGAAGGGCGTGAAGATATGCCCCTGCTGGTCTTCCGGAATGCCGGGACCGTTGTCGACGACGCAGATTCGCACGATGCCCTCGCCTTCCCCCCGCGAACACCGGACAGCGATGGAGCCACCGCGTTCCGTGAACTTCACGGCATTGCCCAGAAGATTGATCAGCGCCTGGTTGAGAAACAGATCATCGACAAGGATCTTTTCCTCGGGCCCGATGGCCCCGGTTTCCGTTTCGATCCGCACATCCTTCACCGCCGCCTGGGCCTGAATGAAGTGAATCGCGTTATCGATGATCCTGCAGGCGGGCTGGGCCACAAGCCGCGGCTCCATCGTTCCCGATTCCACCTTGGCCAGCTCCAGCACCTGATTGATCAGCTTCAGCAGGTGCTGGGCGCTTTCGCGGATGTAGGACAGGTACTCCCTCTGACCATCGTTCAGGGGGCCCTTGATGTTGTGCTCCAGCATGTCGCCATAGCCGATGATGGCGTTCATCGGGGTGCGCAGTTCGTGGCTCATGTTGGCGAGGAAGGCCGATTTGGCGCGGTTGGCGTGTTCCGCCTCGTCGCGCGCCCTGCGCAAATGGTTGTTGCTCATCAACTGGCCATAGACCAGCAGCCCGACCAACGCCGCGATGAAGCCCCCCAGTCCCCAGATGAGCCCGCTGAGCGGGGAAATCCACGGCCAGCCGCCTATGGGGGCGATTCCGATCTCCCATTTCCTGCCAGGCAGGTTGACGGTTTCCAGAACCGGCTGTTTGCGGAAGATTTGGTCATCCCCGAAGAACGCCTCGCCCGGCTTTCCGTTCGCCCCCGCCTTGCGAACCGCCACCTCGAAGCCGCTGCCGCTGAGCCTGGCGCTGACCGTCCGCCAGACCGGCGGAAGGTCGATGACCACGGTCGCAAATCCCCAGAATCGCTCCCTTTCCCGATCCCCCTGCACGAACAGCGGCAGGCGGGCGATGAGGCCCTGCCCCCCCTGAATCAGGTTGATGGGCCCGATAACGACGACTTCCCTCGTCTCAACCGACCGCCGGGCTTCCTCGCCCTGCGTCGCATGGGAAAGGATGTTGAGGCCGATGACCGCCTCGTTGCCTTCGCGCGGATAGACGTAGGTGATGATGCCGTCCGGCGCCAGCTGGATGCTGCGGACCGTCGCATCGTGCCCCGTGATGATGGCTTTCGCGTAACGCTCGAACCGGATTTTCTCGATGCCGTCGTCATGCGCCTGCCAGACGGACCTGATGCTCTGGAGGACGGAAAGATGGGATGTGATTTCGTGATGCAGGATTTCGTTGAGGTTGGCGACGAAGGTCACGGCGGAGAAACGCACCCCGTCGCGATACCGCTCCCTCTCCGAGCGATCGAAGCCCCATGTTGCAAGCAGGACGATCAGGCTCGTCGCCACGGCCGTAAAAAAGGCACGAACGTGCATGACTTGCTCTGACAGATGCACTGTATCGTTCCCCGGTTTCATTCTTTTCCGCTACTGCGGTTTTATCAATGCCTCACTAGCGGAGCACATACAGACGTATTCTCGCAAGCCTTATATGATCTGGGGTGATCGGGGGCATTACCCCTCAGGATTTTCATCGAGAACCCGTTTGGCGATGCGGAAGCATTCGACCCCGGCCGGTACGCCGCAATAGATGGCGATCTGGTGAATCACCGCGCGGATTTCATCGACCGTCACGCCGTTGTTCCGCGCCCCGCGCAGGTGCAGCTCCCATTCGTGCAT
>JAPHTL010000011.1 GCA_026193355.1 Rhodospirillales bacterium | reverse complement strand
GGCCGCGACATCATCGCGCGCTGCCCGGTCTGTCTGTACGCCGGGTCGCTGGTACCCAAGGAGGTCGTCGGCTATGCACCAAAGGGCGCGCGGGTGGTCGACACCGCACCGCTGCATCTGGACGAAATTATTGACGAGATCAAGACGGCGCATGAGGCGGGCCATGACGTGGCGCGGGTTCATTCGGGCGATCCCTCCATCTACGGCGCCATCGCCGAACAGATGCGCAGACTGGATGAGCTTTCCATCCCCTACGACGTGACGCCCGGCGTTCCGGCCTTCGCCGCCGCAGCCGCTGCACTGGGCCGGGAACTGACTCTGCCGGAGGTCAGCCAGACCATCATCGTCACCCGCACGGGGGGCAAGGCATCGGCCATGCCCGAGGGCGAGGATCTGGAAACACTGGGGCGAAGCGGCGCGACGCTGGCCATCCACCTTTCCATCCGCAACATCCGAAACGTTGTGCGGGAACTGACGCCCCATTACGGCAAGGACTGCCCGGTCGCCGTGGTGGTGCGCGCCACCTGGCCCGATCAGGAAATTATCGAGGGGACACTGGCCGACATCGCCGCCAAGGTGACGAAGGCGAAGATCACCCGCACCGCGCTGATCATGGTCGGGCAGGTGCTGGGCGATCATGGCTTCGTCGACTCGGCGCTCTACGACGCCAACCACGCCCATATCCTGCGGCCGGGCAAGGACGAAAAGAAGGCGTAACGCGCCCCTGGCGTGATCTTCGCGCCCATCCCCCCTTATTGGACTAGCGCGGTTTGGCGGAAATTCCTGACCAGCTTTCGATATCGTCGTCTTCAGGGCGTCCGGGGAGGGCGCGTTCCAAGCGATCAAACAAGCGCATCATCTCGGAATCTTCGTCGCGAATTGCCCTGAGGATGACATCCCGAACCACCACCAGAATGGGAGGCATTGAGCCGTAGTTGTCGGGTGCCTTGAACTTGTCATCGCAGTAGCGAAGAAGGCCCCGGATTGTCGTGTGCGTTTTCGTGTGGCGCAAGACATGAGCCGAAACCTCGTCCTTGACGTCAGGAAGGCTCATCAGCTCCGCCTCCTCCTGCCGGAAGCTTTCCAGGACAAATCCCCTCAGACTGCAAAACAGGTCGTAGATCGAATCGAAACCTTCTTGGTTCTCGATCATCCCATGGAGGCGTTCCGCCCCGGTGCGCATACAGTCGATATTGAAATCGATCAGCGTCTCACGAGGCCGCACACGGCGTTCAATGGACATCCTTCCCCCGGAACCAAATCAGTCGCGTTTTTTATGTTCCGCTTTATAAACCAATGGTTGATATTTTTCAACAACCCTGATTGTCTGAAAGCAAAAAACACAGCCTCTTGTGGTACTAAAACAGTGCCTAGACTGACAAGGTAAAGAAGTAAAACGATCAGGCGGCTAACAGCGTCTTCTCCGCCCATTCGGCCGCTTCGGCCGCGGTTTCGACACGTTCCCCCTCGGGCAGGCGGGGGCGTTTGATCATGATCACTGGAATCTTCATTTCCCGCGCCGCCTCGATCTTGGCATAGGTCGCCTTGCCCCCGCTGTTCTTGGCGACCAGCAGGTCGATTTCGTGGTCGCGCATGATCTTCATCTCGTCTTCCACCGTGAAGGGCGGGCGCTGGATGAAGGCTTCATAGTCGTAGATCGGCAGGTCGGCCTCGGGGAACTCCATCAGGCGCACCAGAAAATGGGTGCCGATGACGCCCTCGAACGCCTTCAGGCGCTTTTTCCCCACGGTCAGCAAAGCGCGGTTGCCCGCCTTTTCGGAAAAGCGCGCGGCCTCGTCCATGTTTTCGGCCATGTGCCACCAGTCGCCATCCTGCTTTTGCCATTCGGGGCGCACCAGCATCAGGCGCGGCGTCCCGGTCGCCGAACAGGCGCCCGCAGCACTTTGCGAGATTTGCAAGGCGAAGGGATGGGTTGCATCAATCACCGCATCGATACCGGCGGCGCGCAAATATTTGGCCAGACCGTCCGAACCGCCAAAGCCCCCTGTCACAACCTCGCCCGGCAGTTCGGCAGGGTTCGCCGTATCGCCGGAAAGCGAGGTAATGACGGAAATGCCGTCACGACCGGCAAGAAGGCGCGCCAGTTCGGCGGCTTCTTCGGTGCCGCCCAGTATCAGAATGCGTTTCGCTTCGCTCATGTTCTTCACGTTCTCCCGACAAGTTTTCCTTCGCGGTCAAAGACCGCCACTTCGATTTGAACCGGCGCGCCGTCCAGCACATCCAGCGCCACCCGCTTCGCCGCCATCGCCACCGCATCGGCCAGCGGCACGCCGCTTTCCGAGGCCAGCGACAAGGCATGGGCCGCCGTATTGGCTGAACGGATCACCGCGCAAAGGGCTTCATCCGCCCCGGCATCCGCCGCCCATTGGGCCAGCTTAGCCATATCCACCTGCGAACGGCCGGAATGCAGGTCCATCGCCCCCTGCCCCAGCTTGGTCAACTTGGCGAACCCGCCGCCGATGGTCAGGCGCGGCACCGGATGGTCGCGCAGGTACTTCAGCATGCCGCCCGCAAAATCGCCCATGTCGATGAGCGCATCCTCGGGCAGGCCGAGCAATTCCCGCACGCCGCGTTCCGACGTGGAACCCGTGCACCCCGCTATATGGGCCACGTTGGTCGCCCTTGCAACGTCAATGCCGCTGCGAATTGAATGAATCCACGCCGAACAGGAATAGGGCACGACGATCCCGGTGGTGCCGAGGATGGAAATGCCGCCGACAATGCCAAGGCGCGGGTTCCATGTGGCGGCGGCCAGTTTTTCACCGCCGGGGACCGAAATTTCGACCTCAAAGTCGCATGGATTGTTCAACGCAGCCGCCACCCCGGCGATGGCATCGCGGATCATTCCACGCGGGCCGGGGTTGATGGCCGGCTCTCCGGGTTCGATGGGCAGGCCCGGTTTGGTCACCATGCCGACGCCCTCGCCCGCCGTGAAGGTAACGCCCGTTCCCGCAGCACCGCGACGCACCGTGGCGACGATCAGCGCGTTGTGGGTGACATCCGGGTCATCGCCCGCATTCTTGCGTACGCCGGCACGGGCGAAATCCGCTCCTTTTTCCTTCAATTCAAGGGCAAAGGACGGCCTCTGCCCCTTTGGCAGGGTAATGGTCACCGGATCGTCGAACGCCCCGCCCAGCAAAGCCCGACAGGCAGCCTTCGCCGCCGCCGCCGCGCAGGCCCCGGTCGTCCAGCCCTTTCTGAGGTTTTCCGGCTTGTCATCCATCGCCACAATGTAGGGGGGAGAACCTCGATTGGCTAGAAGAGGAAACAGCCCCGGTGTATGGTGCGCGCCATGAATAACACGCCATCAACACCCGGCCTGATCATTGCCGCGCCATCTTCGGGCAGCGGCAAGACGGTCGTGACCCTCGCCCTGCTGCGCCGTCTGCGCGACGCAGGCAAAAGGGTCTCGTCGTGCAAGGCGGGGCCAGATTATATCGACCCGGCGTTCCACGCCGCCGCCACGGGTCGCGCATGTCGCAACCTCGACCCCTGGGCGATGCGCCCCGAAACGCTTTCAGCACTGGCGACCGAGGCCGGAAACGATGCCGAGATCGTGGTGGCCGAGGGCGTCATGGGCCTGTTCGACGGCGCACCGGACGGCACCGGATCAACCGCCGATCTGGCCGCCGCGTTGGGCTGGCCGGTAGTACTGGTGATCGACGCGGTCGGACAGGGGGAATCAGCAGCCGCCGTCCTGCATGGGTTCCTTTCCTATCGCGCCGACATCGACATCGCGGGCGTCATCTTCAACCGTATCGGCGGGCCGGGGCACGAGGCGATCCTGCGCGCCGCCGCCGAACCGATGGGCGTTCCGGTGCTGGGCTGCCTGCCAAAAAAACCGGGCCTCGCCCTGCCCAGCCGCCATCTGGGCCTTGTGCAGGCGATGGAGACACCGGACCTCGACGCCTTCTTCACCGAAGCGGGGGCATGGATCGGCGATCACCTCGACCTCGACGCCCTGACCGCGCTGGCGCGTCCCACAGCAATAACCGGGCAAAAGGCCGAACCACCGTTGCCGCCGCTGGGCCAGAGGATCGCCGTGGCCCGCGACGCGGCCTTCGCCTTTTCCTATCCGCATGTCCTGGACGGCTGGCGGGCGGCGGGGGCGGAACTGTCGTTCTTTTCGCCGCTGGCCGACGAGGCCCCCGCGGGGGACGCCGACGCCGTCTATCTGCCCGGCGGGTACCCGGAGTTGCACGCCGGAAGACTGGCGGGTAACGAGACCTTCCTGTCAGGCCTGCGCGCGGCGGGCGGGCGCAACGCCTTCATCTTCGGCGAATGCGGGGGCTACATGGTGCTGGGCGAGGGGCTGGTGGATGCGGATGGTGCGCGCCACGCCATGGCCGGGTTGCTGCCGCTGGAAACCAGTTTCGCACAACGGAAACTGCATCTGGGCTATCGCACGGCGACGATGAAGGCGAACACGCCACTGGGCAAGGCGGGAACCGTCCTCAAGGGACACGAATTCCACTACGCATCGATCCTGCGCGAATATACGGCGAACGCCCTGTTCACCGCCGTCGATGCCCGCGGCGCGGTGCTCGGCGCAGCGGGTTGCATCAACGGTCCCGTCGCTGGGTCGTTCATCCACCTGATCGACCGGGCCTGAATCCACCGCGTTTTCGTTCAAAACACACGCAATGACAACGGCGCACCGTGGCGCTTCGAACCACTTGCAATTAGTGGTAAATATTGCAAGTGTTTGACGTAGGCCATAAGGGCACCCGCCGACTTGTCTATCGAGGGTATTTTGAGCGCCAAACAAGAAAATTCACCAAAAAGAGCGCCACGAAAAAAAGCGCCGCGATCGAAAAAACCGGCGGAGTCTGCTGCGACATCCGCACAACCCGGAACACCCACCAAACCAAAGCGCCGACGGTCTGTTGCAAGTCACAAACTGGTGCTTGCGGGCATCGGCGCGTCGGCCGGCGGTCTGGAGGCATTGCGTCTGTTCGTCGCCGAACTGCCGAAGAACGTCAACATGGCGTATGTGGTGGCGCAGCACATGTCGCCTCAGCACCGCTCGATGATGGTTGATCTGCTGTCGCGTGAAACCCAGCTGACAGTGCATGAGGTCAAGGACGGCATGGTGCCAAAGGCGGATACCGTTTACGTCGGCCCGCCAAACAGTGACGTATTTGTGAAGGGGGGTAAGCTGCGCCTGCGCAAACCCCTCTCCGACATAGGCGCCAAGCCGTCGGTCGATTATCTGTTTTCGTCCATGGCGGAAGAAATGGGCGAGCGCGCCATCGGCATCGTGATGTCGGGCACCGGTTCGGACGGATCGCACGGTATCCGCGCCATCAACGCGGCCGGTGGAATCTGCATTGCCCAGGAGCCGGAAACCGCCAAATATGACAGCATGCCCCAATCGGCGATCAAGGCCGGGGTCGACCTGATCCTGCCGCCTGCCGACATCGCGTCGCAACTGGCGTCGATTGTGGTGCGCCCACGCGTCAAGGTCACCGGAGAGGACACCAATCAGGACCCGGCAAGCCCGGTGGAAAGCATCGTAAAGAATATTTACGGGCGCACCCGTATGGATTTCTCCAATTACAAAGAATCCACAATTACCCGGCAAATTGAGCGGCGCATGGCCGTACTGCAGATGTCCGACCTGGCGCAGTACGTCAAATTTTCCGAAGAAAAACCCGGCGAACTGGAAGCCCTGGCCACCAACTTCCTGATTTGTGTCACCTCGTTCTTTCGTGACAAGGAGGCCTTCGAAGCCTTTCGCGAAGTTATCCGCGAAGCACTGAAATCAAAAAAGCCCGGCGATGATATCCGCATCTGGGTGCCGGGTTGCGCCACTGGCGAAGAAGCCTATTCCATCGCCATTATTCTGGCTGAGGAACTGGGCAACAAGCTGGACAGTTACAAGGTTCAGGTTTTCGCCACCGACGTGAATCCCCAGGCAACGCAATTCGGTCGCAAGGGACTGTATCCGGAAACATCCATCGAAAATCTCGATACCCGCATTCTGCATAAATACTTCCTGCCCAAGGACCGCTTCTTTCAGGTCGATCGAAAAATTCGCGATATGGTCGTGTTCGCCAACCAGGATCTGGTGCAGGACCCGCCGTTTGTCCGCGTTGATGCAATCACTTGTCGCAACCTGCTGATCTATTTCAAGACCGGCCTGCAGGAAAAGGTATTTCGCATTTTCCACTACGCCCTCAACCCCGAGGGTGTGTTGTTCCTGGGACAGTCGGAATCCGTGGGGCAGAACACGAACCTGTTTGCCGACATCAACCGCAAGCTGAAGCTGTTCCGCAAGCGCGACGTTCCCTCGGCCATGCCATCGACCTTGTCGGGGACTCCGCTTGCCGCATTACCGAGCCGCCGCCAGATGGCGAGCTCCAAGGCCAATGAGAAAGAATTGCCGATCGATCCAGGTCGGAATGTCTTGTTCAATGCCTACGCCCCGCCCAGTGTTCTGGTATCGGAAGACGGGGCCATCGTGGAATTTTATGGCGATGTGACGCCGTTCATGCAGCTGAAACCCGGCAAGGCGGATTTCAGCATGTTTTCCATCATCCACCACCCTTTGCGTACGGAATTGCGCGCCATCATCCAAAAGGTGGTGCGCAGCCGCGAGACCACCTACACCCACCCCGTTCCTCTGAACATCAACGGCGAGGAACAGATGTTCAAGACGGCCGTGCGGCCCATCGATTCAAAAACCTTTGGCGAAAATCTGGTTCTGGTCAGCTTCGAGCCGGCCCAGGTGCGCGCATCGGGCTCGGCCATCATCGACGATATGGACGAAGCGGCGGAAACACGCATTGCCGAGCTTGAACATGAACTGACCATGACCCGCGAAAGCCTGCAAACGGTGATCGAGGAACTGGAGACATCGAACGAAGAGCTCCAGTCCATGAACGAGGAATCGCAGGCTGCGAACGAGGAGCTTCAGGCCTCGAACGAGGAACTGGAAACGTCGAACGAAGAATTGCAGGCAACCAACGAAGAACTAACCACCGTCAACGACGAGCTGTCCCTTCGTACGCACGAACTGGCGGAAGCCATGGATGATATGGAAAACATCCAGAACAGTTCGAACCTGGCGACCATCGTGGTGGACAAGGACCTGACCATTCGTCGGCAAAACGACCGCGCCAAGGATTTCTTCAAGATTGACCCAGCCATATCCATGCAGAATCTGGCCTCGGTATCGATGCGTTTTGAATTTGACGGATTCCTGGATCAGGTGAAGGCAGTCAGTGAACATGATCGCGCATTTCAGGCCGAGTTCTCCATAAACAAGCTGCATTATGAGCTTCAGGTTTTCCCATACAAGACGGATCAACCG
>JAPHTL010000211.1 GCA_026193355.1 Rhodospirillales bacterium | reverse complement strand
TCACGCCAGGAACCGGGGCGCCGGGCGATGGCAACCGCACCCTTGAGGCGGCGATCCGCGCGTATCTGAGGGATGGCGGCGTTCCCCTCACCCGGCGGACGGAGGAGGCCACCGCCACGGTTTCCGCCGATGTCACCATCACCGCCGC
Source organism: Rhodospirillales bacterium (assembly GCA_026193355.1). Taxonomy (GTDB): domain Bacteria; phylum Pseudomonadota; class Alphaproteobacteria; order Rhodospirillales; family JAPHTL01; genus JAPHTL01. The sequence continues at coordinate 3,085 of JAPHTL010000211.1, read as the reverse complement.
CGGCACGGGCCGGCAAATGGTCGAAATCGCCTGGATCGTCCTCGATTCAGGCGGGAACCATGTGGGAACCGTGCGACAGAAAAACGTGGTTGCAGCCGGAAGCCTGGATGGACCATGGGGCGATATCGCATACGCCGCCGCCGGCGCGGCAGCGCCTGAAGTGCTCGACCTACTCTCGCGCATCCCGGCCCACCCGGCGGACCGGACGAAAAAGAAGTAGGCCGTATTCCCGGAATCCGGGGCAAGACCGTTTACAGGGGTAATCCGCGTTGTTACATTCCGCCGCAGGCTGTGGGGGCAACGGGCAGGAGTCGCATTTGTCGATTCCGCAACGTGAGATCGACAAAACGGGCCGGGCAACCGACCGGACAACAGACCAGGGCAAAGGGGCGTGTTCATGAAAATTCTGGCGTGCAACAGCAACCGGCCGCTGGCGGAAGCAGTTTCCGCCTATCTGAACCAACCCCTGACCAAGGCGAGCGTCAGGCGTTTCTCCGATATGGAAGTTTTTGTCGAGATCGAGGAAAACGTCCGCGGCAAGGACGTCTTCGTCATCCAGTCGACATCCTATCCCGCGAACGACAATCTGATGGAACTGCTGGTCACGCTGGATGCGCTACGTCGCGGATCGGCGCAGCGGATCACGGCGGTCCTTCCGTATTTCGGCTACGCCCGGCAGGATCGCAAGTCGGGGCCGCGCACGCCAATCTCGGCCAAGCTGGTGGCCAACCTGATCACCGTCGCCGGGGCCGACCGGGTTCTGACCATCGACCTGCACGCCGGACAGATTCAGGGCTTCTTCGACATTCCGCTCGACAACCTTTATGGCGCGCCGGTGTTCACCAAGGACATCGTCGAGCGTTTCGGCAGCGACCCCATCACCATCGTATCGCCCGACGTCGGCGGCGTGGTGCGTGCGCGGGCCATCGCCAAGCGCATCGACGCCGATCTGGCGATCATCGACAAACGGCGTGAACGGGCCGGCGTTTCCGAGGTCATGCACATCATCGGCGACATCGAAGACCGTTGCTGCATCCTCGTCGACGATATCGTCGATTCCGCCGGAACGTTGTGTAATGCCGCGGTGGCGCTGAAGGATGCCGGAGCCAAATCCGTCGCCGCCTATGTAACCCATGGCGTCCTTTCAGGCGGCGCCGTGGCGCGCATCTCGTCCTCGCCGCTGGAAACGCTGGTCATCACCGACAGCATCAAGGCAACGGAAGCCGTTCGCGTCGCGCAAAACATCGAACAATTGAGCATCGCACCGCTGGTTGCCGAGGCGATTCAGCGAATCAGCGAGGAACGATCCGTCTCAAGTCTGTTCGACTAGGCGTTCGCTTTCGCAAAACTGGTTGCCTTGCGCCTTCAAAGAGACTAGAAAACGGCCACCGCGCTGTGCCTCGGGCCGCGCGGCATAAAGGTTTCGGCCCTGTTTTCATGATTCACAGTGTTCTCATGATCGGAACGGAGCCAAGGCGCGTCTGCACCCCTGGAGGCAGACGCAAAACCCGTAAAAGGAGAGAAAAAGATGAGTGCATCCGCCACCATCACCGCGGAAATCCGCGAGCGGGCAGGTAAGGGGGCAGCCCGCGCCACGCGCCGTGCCGGCCGTGTGCCCGCCGTTGTTTACGGCAACAAGAAAGATCCGGAAATGGTTTCCCTGAATCCGATCGAGTTGCACAAGCTCCTGCACAAGCCGGGCTTCTTCTCGACCGTTTTCGACCTCGACCTCTCCGGAAAGAAGCAACGGGTTCTTGCCCGTGACCTGCAGCTGCACCCGGTCACCGACTTTCCGCTGCATGTCGACTTCATGCGCGTCAGCGCCGACATGAAGGTGAGTGTCATGATTCCCGTCCACTTCATCAACGAAGAGGATTCGCCGGGCATCAAGCGCGGTGGCGTGCTGAACATCGTCCGCCACGAGATCGAGATCGAATCCTCACCGGACAACATTCCTGCCGAGATCACGATCGATCTGACAGGTCTGGAAATCGGCGACGGCATCCACATCAGCAATGTCTCGCTGCCCGATGGCGTGGAGCCGACGATCACCGATCGCGACTTCACCATCGCCACAGTCGCCGCGCCGTCCTCGGTCAAGTCCGAAGCCAGCGAAGAAGGCGAAGAGGAAGGCGGTGAGGAAGGCGGTGAGGAAGCTGCTGGAGAAGAAGGGGAAGAGTAACCCGTCTTCGGAGGTTTCTTCACATGCTGTTGTTGGTCGGCCTTGGCAACCCGGGAACGGGATATTCCAGGAACCGCCACAACATAGGGTTTATGGCGGTGGACGCGATTGTCCGCCGCCATTCCTTTTCTGGATGGCGCAGCCGCTTTCAGGGCGAAGTTTCAGAAGGTTTCCTGAACGGCGAAAAGGCGCTCGCCCTAAAGCCCCAGACGTATATGAACGAATCCGGCCGTTCGGTCGGAGAGGCCATTCGCTTCTACAAGATTGATCCTGCGGACGTCGTTGTCCTGCACGACGAGCTTGATCTGGAACCCGGAAGGATCCGGATCAAGACCGGTGGGGGTCATGGTGGGCACAATGGCTTGCGCAGCATCGACGCCCATATAGGGAAGGATTACCGCCGGGTTCGGCTCGGCATCGGTCATCCCGGCGACAAGGAACAGGTCACCGGGCATGTCCTCAATGATTTTGCGAAGTCCGACGAGGTCTGGCTGGGAAAGATGCTCGATGCTATTTCGGAAAACGCTCCGCTTCTTGAAGCCGGCGACGACGCCGGGTTCATGAACAAGGTCACCCTGGCGATCAAGCCCCCCGTGGCGAAAAAGCCGAAGGCGGACAAGACTGTCGCGCCGGAAACAGAACGAAAAGAGACGGACTGATGGGATTCAATTGCGGAATCGTCGGATTGCCGAACGTCGGCAAGTCCACCCTGTTCAACGCCCTGACCGCCACGGCGGCGGCGGAAGCAGCCAATTTTCCGTTCTGCACGATCGAGCCAAACGTCGGACGCGTCGCGGTCCCCGATCCACGGCTCGACATGCTGTCGAAGATGGCGAAATCCGCCAAGACAATCCCGACGCAACTGGGGTTCGTTGACATCGCGGGACTCGTCCGCGGGGCCAG
>JAPHTL010000308.1 GCA_026193355.1 Rhodospirillales bacterium | reverse complement strand
GTCTTGAGCAGATGATCCATTTCAGGGATGACGGATGCAAGATCGCGCCCGATTTCTGTTTCAAGCGGTATTCCAAGCAGGACCGAAGCCGAGCGATTGGGAAGATTGATGAGGCCTTCCGCATCCAAACCAATGACGCCGGCGGACACACCGGACAAAACCGTTTCCGTGAACCTGCGGCGCTCGTCAAGTTCACTGTTGGCGGCGACCAGACCGTCGCGCTGGGTTTCCAGCTGTCCGGTCATGCGATTGAACTCTTCGCTCAATGTTCCAATTTCGTCATCCGTCGGAATGTCGGGAACGCGAACGGAAAGATCGCCCTTCGTCACCTGCTCGGCGGCGGAAATAAGGCGGCTGATGGGACGGCTGAGTTGCCCGGCGACCATAAGTCCGACCCATGCCGCGGCAAGCAGCAAAAGCAGGGCTACAAGCCCGAAAATCATGACGAAGGTTATCTGAATGCTGCTGGAGCTTTTTTCGAGTGTCTGGAATTGCTGGACGGCGACCTGGGTGCGCCGGATGTGGTCGATAACCTGTGGGTCAATAAACCGGCCAACCACCAGATAGGCATCGACGAATCGATCCAGACGATATATGGCCCTCACCCTGTCATCGCCGGGAGTGTGGAGAATGACAACTTCGCCAGCTTCGGCCTTTCCGATGACATCATCGGGCAATTGATCGAATTCAAGGGAAAACGACATCGTTGAACGGCCAAAGATACGGCCGCTGCCGTCAATAACCATTGCTTCCGGTATTGATCGGATCGCCGAATGGGTATCGAGAACAAACGTCATCCGTTTCGGTTCACGGATCAGATTCATCGCATCGTGGTTCAGGTCGTTGGCCATTGCGAGAATGTCGGCGCGGATGGTTTTTATGTGTTCTTGCTGATACGCCATGACAACGGCGCGGGATTCTTCCAGGGCGGTCTTCACCTTGTCACTGAACCAGGCCTGTATCCCGAAATTCAGGAACAATGCAGCGAAAATCGCCACCATGACGGCCGGGGTGACGGCAACAAGGCTGAACAGCACAACGAGTTTTGCGTGAAGGCGCGACCCGGCCTGCCCGCGCCTTCTGTCCAGCCACATGTTAAACAGTCGACGCGCAACAATGCTGCCAAGCGTAAGCAGCAGAACGACGTCGAGATACAGAAGCGCAAGAACGGTATTGGGCTCAAACCCCTGAGGGCCTGATCCGGTCATCGTCGCCAGTGTTGCGATACCGGAAAAAACAGCGACGACGGTCAGGACCAGGGCAAGCTTGCGGCTTAATCCGGATTGCCGCGCCCAGGCGCCGAAACTTCGGAGCAGGCCGGCAAGCTGTGCGCCAATGCCGCCATCATTAATATCCGTACCGCGTTCGTCTGTCATTCCGGTTAACCGTACCTGTCAGAAAGAAGTTACTTTCCGCCTCGGATGACGGGGATATTCAAGGTCAATATTTTCTTGCGAAGCGTATTTCTGTTCAGTCCGAGAAGCTTGGCGGTCTTGACCTGGTTTCCCTTTGTCGCCTCCAGGGAAAGTTCGATGAGGGGGCGTTCAACCTCGCGAAGGATACGGTCGTAAAGGCCCGGTGTGGGAAGACTTCCGCCGTGAGCGGAAAAATAATCCTTGAGGTGCCGTTCAACCGCAGCGGATAGCCCCTCATTGGCCTGAATACCATTATTGTTGAACGGAGAACCGTGGGATAGTTCGCTTTCAATTGCTTCGGCATTGATTGTTTCGCCCGAATACAGTGCGGCGAGGCGACGCACAAGATTCTCCAGCTCTCTCACGTTCCCTTGCCAGCGGTGTTCAACCAGCTTTTGCATGGCATCCGGGTCGATCATCTTGAGGGGAAGCCCTTCATCCGCCGCTTGCGCAAGGAAGTGATGGACAAGCTCCTGAATGTCTTCCCGGCGCTCTCTCAAGGGGGGAAGCCTTAATGGGACAACGTTCAGGCGGTAATAAAGGTCCTCTCTGAAAAAGCCCTGACGGATAAGCTGGCCAAGGTCTCGATGCGTCGCCGCTATGATACGACAGTCTGCGCGAATGGGGGTTCGACCGCCCACACGCGTGTATTCTCCCTCCTGAAGGACGCGAAGCAGTCTCGTTTGCGCCTCGGGGGGCATATCGCCTATTTCATCAAGAAAAAGCGTTCCGCCTTCGGCAAGACCGAACCGCCCCGGCGAACGTTCGGTCGCCCCGGTGAAAGACCCCTTTTCGTGCCCAAAAAGCTCACTTTCGATTAGTTCTCGCGGTATGGCGGCCATGTTGACGGCGACAAACGGCTTGTTGCGTCGTTTCCCGTAATCATGAAGGGCGCGCGCGACCAGTTCCTTGCCCGTACCGGATTCGCCGGTGATCATCACGGTCAGGTCCGTTCCCATGACACGCGCAAGGGTGCGATAGATATCCTGCATTGCCGGCGACCGGCCGATCAGGGGCAGCTGTTCTTCTACGCGGGTCCCCGGTTTTTTGTCCCCGGATTGCTTTGGCTCTTTAAGCGCTCGCCCAACAACGGCATTCAATTCATTGATATCAAAAGGTTTTGGCAGGTATTCGAAGGCGCCTCTTTCGGCTGCCTTGACGGCCGTCATCAATGTGCTTTGAGCGCTTATGACAATGACGCGAAGCGTGGGCCTTATCTTTAAAATCCGGGGTACGAGATCAAGGCCGTTTTCGTCGGGCATCATGACATCGGTTATGACGAGGTCGCCTTCGCCATCATTGACCCACTTCCAAAGCGTTGAGGCCATCCCTGTCGTACGAACTTCATAGCCCGCCCTGCCCAGGGCCTGACTGATGACTGTTCGAATGGCTGCATCATCATCGGCGACAAGGATGATCGGAGCTGTTGTCATTACGATTCCTCCCCGTCGTTTTCGGTTTCTTTATAGACCGGCAGCATTACACGAAAAATCGTCCGCTTCGGCTTGCTGTCGCATTCAATAATGCCGCCGTGGTCATTGATGATTTTTGCAACAAGCGCAAGGCCAAGCCCGCTTCCTTTGGGCTTTGTGGTGACGAACGGATCGAAGAGGTTGGTTTTGATGTCTTCGGGAATCCCCGACCCATTATCCTGAATTGTGACAATCAAAGGCAGGTGCGTCAGTGCGTTGCTTCCCGGAACGGCGAAACGGATGCCGTGCTGATATGACGTTCTTATAACAATTTCCCCCCCGTTGTCCGGGGCCGCCTCTGCTGCATTTTTCAGGAGATTAAGGACCACCTGGATCAACTGGTCGCGGTTGCCATAGACCGGCGGCAACGACGGGTCATAGATTTCTACGAATTTCACATGAGCGGCGAAGCCGTTTTCGGCAACCCTGCGTGCGTGTTCCAGAACGCGGTGGATGTTTACGGCTGTTCGCTCGGACGGGTGGCGATCGGCGAACACATCCATCCGGTCCACGAGGTCGCAAATACGGTCGGTTTCATCGCAAATAAGCCGGGTCAAAACCCGGTCATCATCGTTGGCGTGCTGTTCGATAAGCTGTGCGGCTCCCCGTATGCCGGAAAGCGGATTCTTGACCTCGTGCGCAAGCATTGAAGCGAGGGAAGCAACTGTTCGCGCCGATCCCCTTGATGTCAACTGGCGGGCGATCTTGTCGGCGACGGAACGTTCATGAAGAACAATGACGATGTTATCGGGAGCGTCCGGCAAGGGTGATGCCTGGATATTGACGAGGTGCCGTCCTATGCGTGGCGATTCGATGGTGACATCGTATTCTGTGAACCAGCTGTTCTCCGTGCGCACCTGTTCGACAAGGGACGCCAAGGGACTGTCAGCGGGGAAAAAATCGCCAAGCGGGCTTCCGTACAACTGGGATGCGCTGATCTGCAATAACGACTCAGCGGAGCCATTGGCGTAGATCACGTCCCCATCCGGACCGACAACAAGGACGGGCGCAGGCAGGGCCGCAAGAATGCCGGAGGCATCAATCCCCTTATCCGGTCCGTTGTCTGACGGCATGGCAAGGGGCGATATGTTCATCAGGCTGCCGCCGTTTCGATGATCGGCGTATAGAAGGACCTGATCAGTTCACGCACCTTGTTCGGATCGTCAAGATGGTTGACCTGCGCCCTGAAACCAGCCGAATCCTTGAGCCCCTTGCTGTACCAGCCAAGATGCTTGCGGGCGATCCGCATTCCTGCCTCAGAACCGTAATGGGTCAGCATTTCATCGTAGTGACCAAGAACTGTCGCCAACTGTTCCGCAATCGACGGGTCCGGCGATGTCTCACCGGTTTCGAGATAGCGTTCGATCTGCATCAGGAGCCAGGGCTGACCATAGGTCGCGCGACCGACCATGACACCGTCCGCTCCGGATTTTTCCAGAAGCTTCAGTGCGTCCTGCGGTGAGGCGACATCGCCATTGCCGATAACCGGTATCTTGACGGCGTCCTTTACCGCCATGATGGCTTCCCAGTCCGCCTGCCCCTTGTAGAATTGCGCCCGTGTTCGTCCGTGAACCGTAACCGCCTGCGCACCGGCATCTTGCGCAATCCGCGCAATGGTGGCGGCATTTCGCGATGAGTCGTCCCAGCCAAGCCGCATTTTCACCGTAACGGGAAGATCGACGGACTTCACGACAGCCTCGATAATCCGGCCGGCCAGCCTTTCGTCTCGCATGAGAGCCGCTCCGGCGTCTCCCTTGATGACTTTTTTTACCGGGCATCCCATGTTGATATCAATGATCGACGCCCCTCTGTCCACGTTGAGGCGGGCTGCCTCAGCCATGATTTCAGGCTCACATCCCGCCAACTGAACGGACATTGGGTATTCGTCAGCGCAGGGTGACGCGATCTTCATCGTCTTCCGGTTTGCCCGAATCATCGCCTGGCTGGCAATCATTTCAGAAACGACAAGCCCAACGCCAAAGCTTTTCACAAGGCGGCGAAAAGGCATATCCGTCACCCCCGACATGGGGGCGAGGACAACCGGAGAATTCAGGACAACAGAACCTATGCGCAGAGCCATCAAACCATGTGCCTTCGTAAAAAAACGAACAGTGCGGAAAAGCAGTCCGCATCAATTGGCGTTTCGAGAGTGCAGTGTAATTGGGCACACCAAAAGTTTGATTATTTTTTAAGCAAAACCTGCCGTGTGCGCAACGCCTTTCCGGTGGCGTTTACTTGCCGATCAGAATGCTCGTGATGAATTTCACACCAGGATAACCAAGGGTCAAAAGAAGATAGGCCAGAAGCACGAGTCTGGTGGCGGCCTTTCCACGGACGCCGGTCAGCCGGTGGGCCAGCAAAAGCGCGCCGATTACAACGAACGCTGCGAGAGAAAGGAGCGTCTTGTGGTCAGGCGTCAGGAGCGAGCCATTCGTTTCATATTGAAGCGCCATGCCTGACACGACGCCAAAACCCAATACGGTTTCGGCGGCCACCAGAAGCCTGACGAGAAGCTTCTCGCTGTCTATCACCGAAGGAAGGAGCCGAGACAGGGTCGTCGGTCTCTTGTTTTTCAGTGCGCGTTCCTGAAGAAATGCGGCCAGCGCCGCCACGGAAGCAATGGTCACGAGCGCGTAGGTGATGACGGAAAGGACGATATGGACAGCAACCCATCCCATCGCCAGATTTGGGGCCATCATTTTACCCGGTACGGTGAGCCAGACCGTTGCGATGACGCCAAGGATAAAAAGATAGGGAACAAGCAATGGCGTCAGACGCCAGCCCTGAGGGGTCAACGCCGAAACCCAGGCGAAAAGAAACAGACTGGCGCCGATTGTCACCCAAAGGGCCGATGCGAGGCCTGTGCTCCAGTGCCCGGTGATCTGAACGGCGACCCAGGATGCCGTTCCGGCGAAGGCAACCGTCAGAAGAATCCAGAACATGGCCCCCCGTTGACCGTCTTTTCGCAAGGAAAAAACGAATGCGGGAACCATCGCGGTAAGCGCGGCGAAACTGAATACAAGTCCCTGACTCATGGCGCGGAGTGTAGCACTCTTCGCGTTAACGAAAAGAGGTCATGGCGGTTTTTTTGGACTTTTGATGCAATGACTTGTTTTCTTCGCCCTGTTACCGTTAGGCGGTGAAAACATGATGACGAACGGGCCTGGAACATTATGCCGGAAATGACCTGCGCAGCACTTATTGTCGCCGGAGGACGCGGTAGCCGTTTTGGCGCAACACTTCCCAAACAGTATGCGCCTGTTTGCGGCATTCCCCTCATTCGACGGACCGTACAGAAATTACTTGACCACCCGGATGTGAACGCGGTTCGCGTTGTTATCCATCCCGACGATATTGAACTGTATGATTCCGCTCTTGACGGCCTGTCGCTGCTTGATCCGGTCTTTGGCGGTGAAACCAGGCAGGAATCGGTTCTGAACGGCCTTGAAAGCCTTGTGGACGACAGGCCCGATATCGTTCTTGTCCATGATGCCGCCAGACCTTTCGTCAGCAATCGGGTCATATCTTCCGTAATCGAAGCATTGGGGAGGGCTCCTGGCGCCCTGCCCGCCCTGCCCCTGACGGATACGATCAAGCGCTCGGCGCGCGGATTGATCCTTGAGACGGTCGATCGTTCCGGCCTTTATCGCGCCCAAACCCCACAGGGGTTTCGTTACGACGATATTCTTCGGGCGCACAGGGGCGCTGCTGGCTGCGCCTTGACGGATGACGCCGCGGTTATGGAAAAAGCGGGACTGGATGTTTTGCTGGTCGAAGGTTGCGAGGAGAATTTCAAGGTGACGACACCGGAAGATCATTCAAGGGCGGAACGCCTTGTCAGAGACAATGCGCAGACAAGGGTTGGGACCGGCTTCGATGTTCACCGCTTTGTTCAAGGCGAAAGCGTCACCCTGTGCGGTGTGGAAATCCCCCATGAATTCGCCCTTGAAGGCCATTCGGACGCGGATGTCGCGCTTCACGCCCTGACCGATGCGTTGCTTGGCGCTATCGGCGCGGGTGATATCGGCCTCCATTTTCCTCCAAGCGATCCCCGTTGGAAAGGCGCGGCGTCGAAAGTGTTTCTCGAACATGCGGTTTCGCTGGTCCGTGAAAAGGGAGGAAGCATCGTGAATGTTGATGTCACACTGATCTGCGAATCTCCCAGGATAGGCCCGCATCGTTCAGCGATGATCGCAGTGGTTGCAGATGTCCTTGGCATCGATGCCGATCGTGTTTCCGTCAAGGCGACGACGACGGAAGGGCTTGGTTTCACTGGCCGGAAAGAGGGGGTCGCCGCCCAGGCGCTGGCCAATCTCGCTTTTTTGGGCTGATTATCCGTTAGAGTTGATTTGCCGGGCGCGCCGTTTATTCTCTTTCTGGTAGCATCGCAAAACCAGCGGCAGAGGTAAATGTCCATCCAGCAGCGATTTGACCGTGTGAAGGTCCTCATTGCCGAGCCCGACAAAAACAATCGGGACAATATCGATACGGTCATAAGGAATGCTGGCTTTAGACAGATCGATCATGTCCGCTCGTGGGAAGATGCCAGAACGTCCATACGGCTCGGATCGCCGGACATCCTGATTCTTGCAACGGAATTCCCGGGTGAGCCGGATCCCTGTGATGTCGTACATGCCCTTCGCCATCACGAATACGGCGGCAATCCTTTCATTCCGATCATCATGATGACAAGCGCCCCGGAAGAGCGTGTCGTCCGTCGCATCGTCAACTCCGGCGCTGATGATCTTTTCGTTATGCCCCTTTCATCCGGGCACGTCATAGACCGGATCTCCGCCCTGATAAAAAGCCGAAAACCGTTCGTCGTGACAACGGATTACATCGGCCCAGACAGGCGATCACCGGAGGCCAAGCGGGGCGGAATTGAAATCCCCCTCATTAACGTTCCGAACACCCTGCGCGCCCGTATCGTCGGCGGGTCGGAACAGTCGATGCTGCAACAGGAAATCGATGACACGATCAAACGCATCAACCAGGAAAAGCTTGAGCGGCATGCCGTTCAGATCGGTTTGCTTGTTGAATTGATAGTGCCAGCCTACGAAAGACGCATCATCGATCAGAATATAAGGGATTATGTCGATCGCCTCGTTTTCGTTGCCGAAGACACAAGCCGTCGACTGCTTGGGACCAGCTACAACCACGTCTCCGAACTGTGCGGCTCTCTCCTTGATGTGGCGACGCGAATCAAGTCTGCGGAATTCCCGGAAGAGAAAGACGTAAAACTGCTCAAGCCGCTCTCGCAGGCCATCGGAAAGGCATTCGATATCAAGGACGATGTTGCGGCGATTGCCCACAAGATTTCGGAACGGATTCGTTCGAAGAAAGGCCAGGAAGTCAGCAGCTAGGGGCCCGTCTTTGCGGTTTCATCCACGATCCAGTCCAAAAAGGCCTGGTTTCCCTCCAGAATTGGCAGCGTTACGACGCAAGGGCAGGTATAGCTGTGCAGTGACTTGACCAGTTGGGTGAGCTTTTCAATGTTCCCCGCAGTTGTTTTCATGACAAGAAGCGTTTCCGCATCCTGCGCGATTGCCCCCTCCCATCGATAAATCGATGTCAAACCGTCCAAAACGTTGGCGCAGGCGACAAGCTTTTCCTCGACCGCCCTGATTCCAATGGCGACAGCTTCTTCTTTCGACGATGCCGTTACGTAAACCAGTCGAAGTTCCATGATCGCCCCCTTCGTTTTGACTGCTTGGCCTTTTGCGCTGTCTAAATTACCATTCATGGACGTAATCGGACCCGAAAAATCGGGCCGACCCACAGGGAGGCTGGAACCATGAGCGGCAACCAGAAGATCTCGGGTGAAAAAACACGGCGCCCAACGAGGATACAGATACGGTGGTTGCGTCGTGGCCTTGAACAGCCCGGAGGAAAGCTGCCCCTGTTCGATGAATCAGGTCAGAAGGTTAGCGACCAGACAGTCCAAAGCTGCGTCAAGCAAGGATGGGCTGAACCCTGGTTTTCCAATCCCATGAAACCTGATTGGCTTGTGTGCAAGCTTACCGACAAGGGAATTAAGGTGGCTTCCCCCTGAAGATCAGCCTGCCCCCACTGATCGGATCGATTCCGCAATGATGAGCCCCCCATTAACTGCGATGGATGTTGGCGGGCGTTAATGGTCCGTAATCGTCATCGCCTGAGTTGTCAGCAAACTTCATCAACCTCTTGAATAGCAGGGATAAACCACCCAACTGAAACAGGCAAACGGTGGATGTGCATGCGGTGCAGTTATAAAATGTCCATAACGAAACACTCAAATCGCCGACGATTGCCAAGGTTCTCTGTTGCCAAAAACATCCGCTCGATTCAAGAAAGCGAACGGTACCAGGACAACGCCGAAATGACTGCGTCGGCGCGTACGGAGTTGCAGGCGCTAAAATGGAATCTGATCCAGCGTTTCATAAAGGAAAACCCTTTCCGCGTGAGTGCGCAGGTCTCAAGAGCGGAACAATGGTATCGGGTGCTTCGTTACGTCAGGGAAAACATTGCCGAAGAATCGCTTGAAGACTGGATCAGGGAGCAAGCGGCAATAGCCGAAAACATTGCAGCAGGTATTCGCGACCTGAGGCCACGAAAAAGCGGCCCTTGCCACTCAATTCTGCTGGTTCATGTCAGGGACAGGGCACGGAAGGCGGAGGCGATTCATCACTGGACGATCGGTGCGGAACAGGCGAATGGGTGCGACGGCGGCCATCAAACAGCCCCCCTTCCCGGCGAAAGGGTTGCTGCTTGTTTCTCATCAAGGGACAGCAACGAACCAACGGATTGAACACACAAATGGGGCCGGTCCAAAGGACCGGCCCCATCTGTATCTGGTCGGAGCGGCGGGATTCGAACCCACGACCCCTTGACCCCCAGTCAAGTGCGCTACCAGACTGCGCTACGCTCCGATTAGGCAAACCGTCAGAAACGGTGGCCGCACTATACTCATCGCCCCCGTGCGGCGCAACGCTTCCCTACATATCTGAAGTCGCTTTTAAATTCAGCCAACGGTGCGCTGCAAAAGCCGTTTCATGTCTTCGAGTTCATTGATGGCGGCGGTCAAGACTTCACGGGCGCCGCTATCGATTTGCACACCAGAAGAATCGTGACTTCCTGCTGTTTCAGCCTGTGCCGCACCATCGGACGAAGATGATTCATCGCGCAGCAATTTCTGAACGCCGCGAATCGTATACCCTTCATCATGAAGAAGAACGCGTATGCGTTTGAGAATCGCGATGTCTTCGGGGCGATAGTAACGACGACCACCACCGCGTTTCAGTGGATGAACCTGGGGGAACTTGCTTTCCCAGAAACGAAGAACGTGTTGCGGAAGATCAAGATCACCAGCAACTTCGCTGATGGTGCGGAAAGCCGTTGGCGATTTCTCAGTTTTCGTCACGCCGAGACCCCTCCTCCATGACGGATATTATCAGTGTCCGCCAAGCGATTTGGTGATCCTGTCCTTGAGAACCTGGGACGGTCGATAAACGAGAACCTTGCGCGGCAGGATCGGAACTTCCTGACCTGTCTTCGGGTTGCGCCCAATTCGCTGTCCCTTGCGCCGGACAGAGAAACTTCCGAAGGACGATATCTTCACGGTTTCACCGCGAGAAAGGGCGTCCGATATACGGGTCAAAACGGCCTCAAGAAGATCAGCCGACTCATTCCGGGAAAGCCCGACTTCCTGATAAACAGCCTCGGCCAACTGTGCACGCGTGATGGTGTTGTTGCTCATCCCGCCAATCCTCAAATTACTCTTTGAATTCAAAAACATAATTCTGATCGACGTGACCGTCAACTCGAAACGATTTCAAAGCGGTCTTGAAGAACTGTGGAAATCACCAGCGAACCAGGCTGGCTCCCCATGTCAGGCCGCCGCCCATCGCCTCCAAAAGCAGCAGATCGCCGCGTTTGATGCGGCCATCCCGAACAGCCGTGTCGAGCGCCAGTGGGACGGACGCAGCCGACGTGTTGGCATGCTCTTCAACCGTGACGACAATCTTCCCGCTGTCCATTTTGAGTTTTCGTGCGGTACCGTCGAGGATGCGTTTGTTCGCCTGGTGGGGTACGACCCAGTCAAGGTCGGATGGTTCCAGTCCATTGGCTTCAAGCGCCTCATGGACGACCTCGGCCAGATTGACGACCGCATGACGGAAGACTTCCTTGCCTTCCATGCGGACGTGACCGACGGTTTTCGTAGAGGAAGGCCCCCCATCAACATAGAGAAGGTCCGTGTATCGGCCATCCGAGTGCAGGTGTGAGGAGAGAATGCCCCTCTGTGTGGCCGGATCCCCGCCTGTTTCCTCACCACGCAGGACGACAGCGCCTGCGCCATCCCCGAAGAGAACGCAGGTGGTGCGATCGTTCCAGTCGAGGATTCTTGAAAACGTCTCGGCGCCGATCACCAGCGCCGCCTTCGCCTGGCCCGCCCGGATGAAATTGTCCGCCGTGGCCAGGGCATAGACAAAGCCGGAACATACGGCCTGAACGTCAAAGGCGAAGCCGTGCGTCATTCCGAGTCTGGCCTGCACCTTTACGGCTGTGGCCGGGAATGTATTGTCGGGGGTTGTCGTCGCAACAACGATGAGATCGATCTCGCCGGCATCGATCTTGGCATGCGCCAGCGCCCGTTCTGCGGCCTTGAGGGCCAGATCGGATGTCAGTTCCCCTTCCGCTGCAATGTGCCTGCGCCTGATGCCTGATCGCGATGTGATCCATTCATCCGTCGTATCGACGATATGGCTCAGGTCTTCGTTCGTCAGGATCTTTTCAGGCAGGTACGATCCGCATCCGATGATCTGGGAAATAATACGGGCCATGGTTATCAGTCCGAAGCAGCAGCCGCTTCTGCCCCATCCATTGCTATCAGACTTTCAAGGTCTTCCTTGATGCGATCATTGAATCCCTGCTTTATGAGGTCGGCGGCGACGCAGACAGCATGACTGAAACCGAGCGCATCGGTTCCGCCATGGCTTTTGACGCAGATACCGTTCAGGCCAAGGAACATGGCCCCATTATAGCGGCGCGGATCGAATCGTTCCTTGAATTTCCTGAGCGCAGGAAGCAGTAGCAATGCGCCCGCCTTCGACAACAGGGAACTGTTCAAGGCTTCCTTCAGGAAGTGCGCAAGCAATTGCGCGGTTCCCTCTGCGGTCTTCAGGGCCACGTTGCCCGTAAAGCCGTCGGTGACGACAACATCCACGGTTCCGGCGCCGATATCGTCGCCCTCGATGAACCCGTAGAAGCTTATCGGCAGGTTTGAGTTATGAAGGATGCGGCTTGCTTCCTTGACGGAATCGTTGCCCTTCAGTTCTTCCTCGCCGATATTGAGGAGGCCGACCGATGGTTGCTTCAATTTGAGGACCTGACGGGCGAAAACTTCGCCGATCACGGCGAACTGGACAAGGTTGCCAGAGTCGCAATCGACGTTTGCGCCAAGGTCGAGCATGACCGTTTCGCCACGCTGCGTGGGAATAACGGTTGCAATGGCTGGCCGTTCGATGCCGGGAAGGGTTCTAAGGACGAATTTCGCCATGGCCATCAGCGCGCCGGTATTTCCGGCGGAAACGACACCTGCCGCATCGCCTGCCTTAACGGCATCAATCGCCATGCGCATGCTTGACTGTTTGCCGCTGCGCAGGGCAGTGGCGACCTTGTCATCGTTTGTAATGACATCGGGCGAATGGCGGACCGAGCACACAGCCGCCAGACCGGCATGCTGCGCGATCAGGTTGTTGAGGCGGGTTTCGTCTCCGAAGACGAGGAAGTCGACATTGCGAAGCTTCTCGCGTGCCATGGCAAGGCCCGCGATCACCATTTCCGGAGCATCGTCGCCGCCCATGCCGTCGATAGAAATCGTCAGCTTAGATGACAAGGACAACACCCCGTAATGTTGATCTGAAGCGAAGCCGGCTTGTCTTAAGCCAGTTCAACGGCTTGGACGACCTCGCGCTCCCGATACTGCCCGCAGGACGGACACACATGGTGTGGGCGTTTGAGTTCGCCACAGTTCGGACACTCGACATAGCTCGAAGCCTTAAGCGCATGGTGCGAACGACGCATGTTACGCCTTGATTTCGATACTTTCTTCTTGGGAACAGCCATCGATCATTTCTCTATGTTCATTGCTGCCGGATAGTTGCCCTCGGCAAAGGGCGAGTATCTAGCTAAAAAAGGCCGTCGCTGCAAGCAACTTGAGCATCAACCCTTCAATTTATCGCGTAACTCCTGAAGCGCGGCAAAGGGATTGGCTTTTTCTTCCGGGGGAGCGTCGCCAGAGGAAACCTCATTATACCCTTTAAATTCAGCACCTTCCGACCTCGGGAACGGGTCCAGATCAAGGCCAAGCTGTTCGGAAACGACTTCACCGACATCCAGGTCCCCTGCATCGATAAATTCGGGCGGTTCATCCTCATCAAGCCAGACCTCGATTTCATCGGACTCTTCAGTTTCGGGCTGGGTCGTGAAAACCCTTACGAACGCCGATTCGATCCGTTTGCTGAGCGGCTGCAGCGTCACGACACAACGCTCCGTGATATTTGCGCACAGCGAGCCTTCCAGACGAATCGACTTGGCGACAGGCCCGTGATTGACCTCGACCTCGGCGCTCAATGAATCGATTGAGACAAGGTCGAACCGCTTCGCCAACGCGCATCTTTCGGTTTCATCGGCCTCAATGGTCAGGCGAATGCCTGACGGAGGGATATCCGGGATCGACACAAGGCGTGAAAGTTCATTTGTTGGTTGTTCAGTCACTGCTCCGCTCCCTGGGCGTGGGGTGGCGCGCCGAAGGTGACCTGCCCTTCCATAAGTGCGGACACCTGCTGCTGCGCCAGGGAATCGTCCTCACGGCGCACATACTCGGCCATCAAGCCCAGAATTTTTTCAGATACAGGCGTATTCATGTACAGGTTCCTGTCGATAGCGCTTTTCAGCAATTCATCATCATCGGAATCCAGTCCGCTGTCGTAGGCCGCTATGCGGCCATAGAAGGATTCCGCCAGTTTTCGGATGCGCCGCCCCATACCCATATCGCCAACACCAAGTTCGCGCAGGTTTACATCAAGGTCCGCGAACATCAGGTCGAAGAAGGTCTGCGACAAGACGTTCGTATTATCCGGCGCCTTTTTAAGCCGACGGAGGACAAGAAAGGCGTGCAGGGCCAATAGATCAAAACGTCCTTCGACGGTATCATCAACGCAACAGTCGGTGTAAAAGACCGGATGCCGCGATTGTTCAATGACCGACGTGTAAAGAAGGCGCGCAGGCTTGTTCCACGGATTGCGGTGAAAAAGACGGCTTATGATCCCCATTCTGCGTTTCCTGTTCCCGACACACCTGCGGAATGGTTGACAAGGTTTGACATGGAGTGTGATCTATCATGAAAACCGCGCGACACGATAGCGCCATCACCCCTGCAAGGGCTGCGAACTGAAGATGCCGACATCTGGACACCGTCATATCCGTACTTTTCTCGGCGCCGCGATCGCGTTGACTGTCATTGCCTGTGCGCCGAGGGTCGAAACACGCGGAAACCTGCCCGATTCCGAATTGATAGCCGAAATTTCACCTGGCAAGGTATCCAAGGACGAAGTCGTCGAAATTCTAGGGGCGCCGTCAACAGTCGCCATGTTCGACACCGAGGTCTGGTATTATATTTCAGAACGGACCGAAACAACCGCTTTCTTCAAGCCTGAGTTGACGGACCGTCAGGTTCTCGTCATCCGCTTTGACGACAAGGGCATCGTTTCGACCGTTCAAACGATTGGCAAGGAAGCAGGCAAGGAAGTGGACCCTGTTGAACGCGAAACCCCTTCGGCGGGCCATGAAATGGGCTTTATCGAGCAGGTTTTTGGTAATTTCGGGCGCTTCAATCGTGAAAAATAGTAACGTTTCTTCGGTGGGGTGCCATAAAAAAAGGCCCGGAAGGTAAAACCTTCCGGGCCTTCTTCTTGACGTTAGGCGTTGTGTTAGCCAGCAACCACCGCGAGGAGCAGGATCGCCACGATGTTGGTGATCTTGATCATCGGGTTGACAGCTGGGCCAGCGGTGTCCTTGTACGGATCGCCGACGGTATCACCCGTAACGGCCGCCTTATGGGCCTCGGAGCCCTTACCGCCATGATTCCCGTCCTCGATGTATTTTTTGGCGTTGTCCCAGGCGCCACCGCCTGAGGTCATGGAAAGCGCCACGAAAATACCGGTGACGATGGTGCCAAGAAGCATCGCGCCAAGCGCCGTGAAAGCCGCTTTCTGATCAGCGACCATAAGAACGGCAACGTAAAGAACGATGGGCGCGAGAACCGGAAGGAGCGACGGAACGATCATCTCCTTGATGGCGGTTTTCGTCAGGATATCAACGCAACGGCCATATTCTGGGCGCGCCGTACCATCCATGATGCCGGGGATTTCCCGGAACTGGCGACGGACCTCAACAACGACTTCGCCGCCTGCCCGCCCAACGGCCATCATACCCATGGCGCCGAACAGATAGGGAAGCAGCCCGCCGATAAACAGCCCGATCACAACGTAGGGATCGGAAAGGCGGAAAGTAACCTCAAGATCGGGGAAATAATGGCTGAGGTCTTCCGTGTATGCGGCAAAGAGCACCAGCGCGGCCAGACCGGCCGAACCGATGGCGTAACCCTTGGTGACAGCCTTCGTGGTGTTGCCAACGGCGTCCAGCGCATCGGTGATGGTGCGGACGTCTTCGGGCAGATCCGCCATTTCGGCGATGCCGCCGGCGTTATCCGTAACCGGGCCATAGGCATCCAAAGCCACGACGATGCCCGCCAGGGCCAGCATCGTTGTCGCCGCGATGGCGATACCGAACAGACCGGCGGAGGCGTAGGCGATGAAGATACCACCGCAAATGACCAGAACCGGCAGCGCCGTTGCTTCCATCGAAATGGCGAGGCCCTGGATCACGTTTGTGCCATGACCGGTTTCAGATGACTTGGCAATGCTGCGAACGGGACGATAGTCGGTTCCCGTGTAGTACTCGGTGATCCAGACAATCAGTCCGGTAACGCCAAGGCCTGTCAGTGTGCAATAGAAGAGCTGAAGTCCTGTCACGCTCCGCCCGGCCATCTGGAACTCCGTCCCGAAACCGAGAAGCCATCCGGTCGCGCCGGCGATAAGAACCGCTGAAAACACCGCCGAAGCAATGAAGCCCTTGTAAAGGGCGCCCATGATGTTTTTGGTTGCGCCAAGGCGAACGAAGAACGCACCGGCGACGGAGGCGATGATGCACACCGCACCGATCAGAAGCGGAAAAGCCATCATCAGTTCCTGCGTTTCGCCAGCGAAGAAGATGGCGGCGAGAAGCATGGTCGCGACGATTGTCACGGCGTATGTTTCGAAAAGATCGGCGGCCATACCGGCGCAATCGCCGACATTATCACCGACGTTATCGGCGATGACGGCGGCGTTCCGGGGGTCATCCTCGGGGATTCCCGCTTCAATCTTGCCGACAAGGTCGGCGCCGACATCGGCGCCCTTGGTGAAGATACCACCACCAAGACGCGCAAAGATCGAGATCAACGATGCGCCGAAGCTCAGGGCCACAAGGGCTTCGAGAATATGGCGCGTTCCTGCGGCTGTTGACGTGTCAACCATGCCGCGGAGAATGAAGTAGTAGACGCCCACACCAAGAAGGGCCAGCCCGACCACCAGCATACCGGTGACCGCACCAGACTTGAATGCAACGCCGAGAGCATCGGCCATTCCGGTGGTACGGGCAGCTTCGGCGGTTCTTACGTTGGCGCGAACCGAAATGTTCATGCCAATATATCCCGTCACACCGGAAAGGATGGCGCCAATGAAATAACCGACGGCAACCGTCATTCCCAGGCGCATGCCGAGGAGAACGCCAACGACCACGCCGACAACGGCGACGGTTGTGTATTGCCGATTGAGGTAGGCGCTGGCGCCTTCCTGAATGGCACCAGCAATTTCCTGCATTTTCTCTGTTCCAGCAGGGTGCGCCAGAACGGACCTGATGGCATAGGCCCCGTAGGCCAACGCCAGCAGACCGCAGGCAGTGATGAACGCGTAAACGCCAGTCATTCCTAAAGCCCCTTTTTCAAGTACCTGTGAATTTTTCAAACCCTGAAATTCATGTCTCTGCTTCGGGCGCTGTTATTCTTTTTATAGCGCTGAGCGTGCAAGACGGCACGGCCTTGCACTTCTCCTGAAGCTCCTGAATTTGTGCAAAAATGGCAGAACGCGAACGGCAAAGCAACTAATCACCGTAATCGGTGAACTTATTGTGCAAGTGCTTAGAAAGAAATTAGATCTAGTTGAAAATCAAAGAATATGACAAAAGCCTAATATTCCTCATTAAAATAATTAAAACGAAAGTTTGGCGGTCAACCAACAAGGAAAAACGATGTTGGTAGGACCAATAGGCGAAACTGTCCCTTCGTGAGCAAAAAACAGGAACGGTCTATCATCCCCGCTGGTTGTCCATAACAGATTGGATAAGGACATCGTCCACCATACCGGGTCCCGCGATTTTTTCACTAAGCCACATCAAACGTTGCTTGAGCGCCTTAAGGTCCAGGTTTTCGTGCTTTTCAAGCATGCGCGGGACATAGGAATAAAGATCGCGCAGATAGGCGTCTGAAATGCGCGGCATGACCTTTCGGACTTCTTCCTCGTTCTCGGACTTGACCTCAAGCTTCAACTGGATCTGGACGGTCGTTACCACCCTGTCTTCCTGAAAGATCGGAATCATCAGGGGGTTCACCTCAAGGAAAGAAGGCGGCCGCTGAGGGATCATTTTTTCTGCAAGTGATTCCTCTGCAACATCACCCTCCTTTGGCGCAAAGGGGCCAATACCCATCATTTGCATGACGCTGATACTGGCCCCTGCTGTAACGATCAGAAGGGATATGATGATGAAAAGCTTGCGCATTTATTCGTCCCGTTGGGGGTCTGCGTGTAGATGAAGTTCATTATCGGGCTTCATCCCCGTCTTGAAAAGGCTGTGATGTCATGGGCGGGCAAACGGATCAGAAATGCCTGTATCCAGCGATGGCAACATCCACTGGTTTTCCGTCATCGAAAACCGAAACCCTCCCCGATCCGGCGCCTTCGACAGTGCGCCCAATATCCGTCACCATAACGCCGGCCTTTTTTGAAACTTCTTTCAGGAGGTCCATGAGGTTCTCCGGAACGGTAAAGGCGAGTTCATAGTCATCGCCGCCCGACAGAACGCTTTGAACAAGCGTTGGATTCAGGTCCAGCGCCTCTTTGGCGCCATCAGAAAGTGGAATCGATTCGACGTTGATTTCCATGCCGATATCCGAGCATTCGCAGATATGCCCAAGATCGCCAACAAGGCCATCCGAGATGTCGACAACGGCCGAAGCCACGCCAACAAGCCGGGAACCGAGAGCAACGCGCGGCGTTGGTCGGCTGTAGCGTTGCGCAAGGTATTGGGCCGCCTTGTCAGATATGCCCTGAAGACCTCCCTGAATGGCCAATAGCCCCAGAGCCGCATCCCCTATCGTTCCGGAGACACAAACGATATCACCGGCAGAGCCCCCTTTCCTGCGCAAAGCCCTGCCTGTTTCGATGGTTCCAAATGCGGTGGCCGTCAGGGTAAGGGGACCGGGCGTTCTGACCGTATCGCCGCCAAGTAGGGCGATCCCGTATTCACGACCAACAACTTCAAGCCCAAGCGTAAAACCCTCAAGCCAGGATTCGTCGATGGTGGAATCGATTGCGATAGACAGGGTGTAGCCTTGCGGCAGTGCGCCCATCGCAGCAAGATCGGAGAGATTCACCCCCAGAAGCTTTGCCGCGATGTCTTCGGGCGCGTTATTCGCCAGAAAATGCACCCCGGAAACGAGGGTATCCATCGTAACAACGCCTTCCCTGCCCGCCTGAACAGAGAAAAGAGCGGCATCGTCAGTAAGACCAAGTGCGCCTTCGGCGCCTGAAGCCAAAGGGGCGAAATAACGGGCGATCAGATCGAATTCACCCAGCATCTCCCTGCACACCCTTTTTCTTCACGCCGAACTCCCCTTCACGGAGAATATGGGCGACACGGTCAAGCACACCGTTGATCAACGAGGGCTCTCCTTCATTGAAGAAAGCGTGGGCGACCTCCATGTACTCGCTGATCACCACTTTCGGGGGAACGCCGGGCATGGCGAGCAATTCATAGATCCCCGCACGCAGAACGGCGCGAAGCAACGTTTCCAGCCTGTCTGATTTCCAGCCGCCGGTTAGCGATCCGTCGGCGATGGCGTCAACCTCGGCCTTGCGGCTGACGACGCCGCGAACGAGGTCCGTGAACAGCTCGCTATCGGGTTCGACCATATCAGTGTCATCAATCCCGTCTTCACGGGCGGATTCTGCAGCCGCAGCGGTCCAACGCTCACGCAGGATATCGACCATGACAGCGTCCGGGGTCGCCTCGGACATATCAAGTTCATAAAGCGCCTGAACCGCCGCCAGACGGGCAGCGCTGCGACTTTTTGCAGATGGTCGGCTCATCGAGGAACCAGATGAAGCTGTTTCTTCACATCCATCATCTGAAGGCAGGCTTCCGCTGCCCGGCCACCAACGTTTTTCTTGCCGGTGACATCAGCGCGGGCCCACGCCTGATCATAATTTTCACAGGTCAGAACACCGAAACCGTGCGCAATGCTGTAGTTGACCGACAGGTCCATCAGGGCGCGGGACGCCTCCCCGGCAACATAGTCATAATGGGACGTTTCGCCCCGTATAACGCAGCCCAGACTTATGAAGCCCGGGAAGCGGCGTGAAGCCGCCCGCAACTCCATCGAACGGATGGCGAAACGGATGGCTGCCGGAATTTCGAACACGCCAGGCACTTCAATGCGCTGATATGCGACACCCGCAGCCTCAAGAACGCCCAACGCGCCCTTCATCAGCTCATCAGCGATATCCTGATAGAAACGCGCCTCAACGATGAGGACACGGGGGGTATCTTGATCGCTCATGCGGTTTTCTCCTTCGCCGGGATGGGGCGCTGATCAACCACTTTCAGACCATAACCGTCAAGACCGACGATCGTCCGCTTGGTGTTTGAAAGCAAGATCATATCCTTGACGCCGAGATCGAGCAAAATTTGCGCACCGACGCCGTAATCACGCAACGGCTGCTGGTTTCCCCGTTCTTCGCCCGCAAGGGCGCGAACACGATCGGACAAGCTGGTCGGGTGTGGTTCCCGGATAAGAACAACAACGCCGCGACCGTGTTCGGCGATCATACGCATCGATTGGTGAAGTTCGTGGGCCTTGCCCGCGCTGTGATCCCCCAGCACATCATCAAGAACGTTGAGGGCATGCATGCGGACCATGACCGGGCCATCTTCTTCAAGATTTCCCTTTATCAGGGCGATATGTTCCGCATAGGCGACCTTGTTGACGTATACGGCCATGGTGAATTCACCGCCGTAAACGCTGTTGAGGCTTGTTTCGACGGTTTTCTCGACAAGCATGTCGTTGCGCCGCCGGTAGGCGATCAAATCCGCAATCGTGCCGATCTTCAGGCCATGATACTGGGCGAACTGAATAAGATCGGGCATCCGCGCCATGGTGCCATCGTCGTTCATGATCTCGCAGATAACGCCCGAGGGATTGAGCCCGGCCAGCCTGGAGATATCAACGGCGGCTTCTGTGTGGCCTGCGCGCACAAGCGTACCACCCTGACGCGCCGCCAGCGGGAACACATGGCCCGGCGTTACGATATCGGCGGCGCTTTTGGATGGATCAATGGCGACCGCGATGGTCCGTGCGCGATCCCCGGCCGAGATGCCTGTTGTGACCCCCTCACGGGCCTCAATCGAGACGGTGAATGCCGTTCCAAGACGGCAGCCATCCCCCCCGCGTGTCATCAAGGGAATATTCAGTTCCTCAACACGATCCTGATCGAGCGTGAGGCAGATCAACCCACGTCCGTATTTGGCCATGAAGTTGATGGCGTCCGGTGTCGCCATCTGTGCAGGGATGACGAGATCGCCTTCATTTTCGCGGTCTTCGTCATCGACAAGAACGAACATCCGCCCGTTTCGGGCTTCCTCGATGATCTCGGTGACGGACGAAAGATATTGTGCGTAAGAGCTATGTGACACGGTCAGTCCTTTTCCAGAAGGCGCGCAACATAGCGCGCCAGCATGTCGATTTCCAGATTCACCGTGTCGCCTGCCTTCTTTTGCCCAAAAGTGGTCACCGACAGCGTATGGGGAATAACGTTGACGCCGAACTGCGCGCCATTCACCTCGTTGACCGTCAGCGAAATGCCGTCAAGCGCGACAGAGCCTTTCGGGGCAATGAAATTCTTCAGGGTGTCGGGCGCAACAAAGACGAACCGGTGCGAATCGCCTTCGGGTGTGATGCTTTCAATTCTGGCGATGCCGTCAACGTGTCCGGAAACGATATGCCCGCCAAGTTCGTCACCGACCTTGAGCGCCCGCTCGAAATTGACCGGCGTGCCGACTTGCCATTCTCCCATCGTCGTTTTGGACAGGGATTCCCCGGATGCGGAAATGGCGAACCAACCCGCTCCCTTCTCAATGACGGTCATGCAGGCGCCATTGCAGGCTATTGATCCGCCGATTTCAACGGTACCCGTGTCATAGTGCGTTTCGAATTCAAAGCGGGTATCGCCCTTTTTTTCGACAGCGCGAACGCGCCCCAGATCGGTGATGATTCCGGTAAACATGTTTCCTCAAGCTCGTTTTACGTATGTTTCAATGATGTCGGCCCCTGCATCCACAACGCTTTTTCGTGTGAACTGCGCCGCTTGTCCCAGGCTGTCGACGCCGAACGCGCGCGCAACGGGAATGCCATCCCCGCCGATAAGCTTGGATGCGCGCATCCAGACGATTTCGTCGATCAGATCATGTTCGAGCATGTTGGCCACAAGATGGCTGCCGCCCTCGACAAGAATGCGTGTCAGCCCGCGTCTGGCGAACTGCTGTGTGGCTTCCCTGATGTCGGGATAGCCATCGCTGTCGGGTTCCACCGCGATAACCTGCACCCCGCAATCCTCAAAAGCCTTGCTTCGTGCGCGGTCGCCGCCGGTTCTGACGACGATCCACGTCGGAACGTCCCTTGCCGTGCGAACGACATTCGCCGTCAGTGGCAGACGCATGTGGCTGTCAAAAATGATCCTGACGGGAGAATCGTCTTCCATGCCGGGAAGTCGGCAGGTGAGTTCCGGGTCGTCTTCGATCGCCGTTCCGACACCCACCATGATCGCATCGTGGGTCGCCCGAAGGCGATGCCCCCAGGCTCTCGTTTCGGGTGCGGTTATCCATTTGCTGTCGCCGGAATGCGTGGCTATACGTCCATCAAGCGTTGTCGCCGCCTTCAATGTAAAAAGTGGCCTGCCGTCCTGGACTTTCCTGAAAAAACCCGCGTTGATTGCAGCCGCCTCATCGGAAAGAACGCCGGCGGCGACTTCAATGCCGGCCTCTCGAAGGCGCGCCAGACCACGCCCTGAGACGCGTGGGTCAGGGTCTTCCATCGCGACAACCACGCGTGAAACCCCCGCGTCAATCAGCGCTTCGGCGCAGGGCGGCGTTTCGCCATGATGGCTGCATGGTTCCAGTGTGACGTACGCCGTGGCTCCGCGCGCACCCCAGGCCGCGCGTTCCAGCGCCTCGGTCTCCGCGTGGGGCCGCCCGCCCTTCTGTGTCCATCCGCGTCCGACGATCTGGTCGTCGACGCCTGAATGGCCTGTTTTAACGATGACACAGCCAACGGCGGGATTAGGCCAGACACGCCCAAGTCCCCGCCGGGCAAGTGTCAGTGCGGCGGACATGTGCTGTACGTCGCGGCTTTCCCGCGACTGGGGATTACTCTGCGTCAGGGTCAAGCTTTCCGACAAAGTCCTCGAAGTCCTTGGCTTCACGGAAGTTGCGATAGACAGACGCGAAGCGAACGTAGGCGACCTTGTCGAGTTCGGAGAGGACATCCATCACCATCTCACCGATGACCTTCGAGGGAACCTCTGATTCGCCGAGGCTTTCGAGGCGACGCTGGATGCTGTTGACGATTCGCTCTATCTGATCCTGCTCAACGGGCCTTTTCTTCAGCGCCAGGCGTAGGGAGCGGGCCAGCTTGTCCCGGTCAAATGGCTGTTTCTCGTTTTCTTTCTTGACGATCGTCAGCTCACGAAGCTGGACGCGTTCAAACGTCGTGAAGCGGGAACCGCATTCCGGGCAGTAACGCCGACGGCGGATCGCAGAGTTGTCTTCGGTTGGACGCGAGTCCTTAACCTGGGTGTCTTCGTTTCCGCAGAACGGACAGCGCATGGGCTTCCCCTCCCCTGTATGGACGTTTCCGGTTTTTTACATATCCGGATAAATGGGAAAAGCGCGGCAAAGTTCCCGCACCTTCTCGCGAACAGCACGTTCGACTTCCGAGTTGTCATCCGGGCTGGTGACCAGACCGTCCAGAACCTGGGCGATCAGTTCACCGATTTCCCTGAATTCGGCCACGCCGAATCCGCGCGTCGTTCCGGCTGGTGTACCGAGGCGAACACCGGACGTAATCGCCGGCTTTTCAGGGTCAAACGGAATACCGTTCTTGTTGCAGGTGATGCCGGCGCGTTCGAGGCTTTCCTCGGCCGCCTTGCCCGTCAGCTTTTTCGGGCGAAGATCGACAAGCATCAGATGCGTATCAGTGCCGTTCGATACAATATCGCAACCCCGTGCCGAGAGAACCTCGGCAAGAACCGCTGCATTTTCAACGATTTTTGTAGCGTAGGTCTTGAAGTCCGGCTGCAAGGCCTCGCCGAAAGCGACTGCCTTGGCGGCAATCACATGCATCAACGGACCGCCCTGCAAGCCAGGGAAAACGGCTGAATTGATCTTTTTCGCAATGTCCTCGTCGTTCGTAAGGATCATTCCGCCACGGGGACCACGCAGGGTTTTGTGGGTGGTGGTGGTGGCGATATGCGCGTGGGGGAACGGGCTGGGATGCACACCGGCCGCCACCAGACCGGCAAAATGCGCCATGTCGACCATGAGAAGCGCACCGACGCGGTCGGCGACCTGGCGAAACCGGGCGAAGTCGATAACCCGGGGATATGCCGAGCCACCGGCGACAATGATCTTCGGCTTGTGCTCGTCGGCCAGGCGGTCGACCTCGTCAAAGTCGACGCGACCGTCTTGACGCCTGACGCCGTATTGAACGGCCTTGAACCATTTTCCCGATTGGGCCGGAGGCGCGCCATGCGTCAGGTGTCCACCGGCAGCCAGAGACATGCCCATCAGGGTGTCGCCGGGCTTCAGCAATGCCTGGTAGACCGCGCCATTGGCCTGTGCGCCGGAATGGGGCTGCACGTTCGCAAAACCGCATCCGAAAAGGGCCTTTGCCCGATCGATCGCCAGCGTTTCGGCGATATCGACGAATTCGCAACCGCCATAGTAGCGTCGACCGGGGTAACCCTCGGCATACTTGTTCGTCAGGACCGAGCCCTGCGCTTCGAGCACGGCGCGGGAAACGATGTTTTCCGAGGCGATCAGTTCAATCTGATCCTGCTGGCGCCTGAGTTCCTTGTCGATTGCGCCCGCGATTTCCGGGTCTGTCTGTGCAAGCGAGGCTCCGAAGAAACGATCCATGACATCCTTCTCAGTTCGGCTGGGCGGTGACAACCGCCATTGGATAAAACGACAATGTTATTCAGGACGGTGTGGAGAGCTTCGCGACCCTGCGCGCATGTCTCCCACCTTCAAAGTCGGTATTCAGAAAAATTTTCAGGCAATCGCGCGCAACTTCGATTCCTGTCATTCTGCCGCCAAAAACAATGACGTTGGCGTCGTTGTGTTCACGGCACAACCTGGCGCCAAGCGCATCATGCACCAAAGCCGCCCGGATCTCCGTATACCTGTTGGCGGCGATGCTGATGCCGATACCCGATCCACATATAAGGATACCGCGATCCGCCTTGCCGCTTCTGATCGCATCCGCCAGCGCATAGGCGTAATCGGGATAATCAACGGAATCACGGCCATCGGGGCCAAGATCGAGAACTTCCAATCCCATGGATTGGAGGTCGGCGATCAGTTCGACCTTCATGTCGTAGCCGCCGTGATCACAGGCGATGGCGATTGCTTTTGAAGTCATGATGGCATCTATGAAAAATGGTCAACAACAGTGAAATGGTTGAATACCACATCTCGATTCTTGCCGCTAGTCCGCCACAAGGTATCGCGGATTTTTTGCCAGATTGAACACAGTAATTGACATTTGAACGATCAAAGAAAAGGCCCGGCGAGAAACTCGCCGGGCCCTTCCCTTGTCGCTGGCCATATACGCCGATCAATGAGCGTAATCGTAGGCGCCTTTTTTCCATTCGTAGAAGACGTAACCGGGGGCGGAAACATCGCCCTTGCCATCAAATCCGATGGAACCGAGAACGGTGTCGAACTGCCCGCTCTTCAGCGATGCGATGACCTTTGCGGTGTCGGTGCCGCCGGCCTTCGTAACCGCCTGGGCCCAAGCCTGGATCGCGCCGTAGGTGTAAAGCGTGTAGCCTTCCGGCTTGTAGTTGATGGCCACGAACTTTTCGACGATGGCCTTGTTCTTCGGATCCTTCGCCGGATCCGGGCTGAAGGTCATCAGGGTGCCTTCACCGGAATCGCCGGTGATTGACCAGTATTCCTGGGTCACCAGGGCGTCGCCCGAAACCAGCTTCGCCATGAGGCCCT
The DNA here is from genome assembly GCA_026193355.1 of Rhodospirillales bacterium. Lineage (GTDB taxonomy): Bacteria > Pseudomonadota > Alphaproteobacteria > Rhodospirillales > JAPHTL01 > JAPHTL01. Next base: position 11,273 of record JAPHTL010000308.1, on the reverse strand, counting down.
GCTGACGCGCCTGACGAACGATCAGGCCCGCTTCGGTGTGATAGCCGCCAAGGTAGATAACGTCGACCTTGCTGTCCTTCATCTTGCTGACAAGCGCCGAATAATCCTTTTCACCGGCCGTGATCGCTTCGTACATCACCTCGGTCATGCCTGCCTTGTTGAGGTTTTCCTTGGTCTGATCGGCCAGCCCCTTACCGTAGGCTGTCTTGTCATGGATGATGGCGATATTCTTGCCCTTGAAGTTCTTTGCAAGATATTCACCGGCAACCTGGCCTTGCTGATCGTCACGGCCGCAAGTGCGGAAAACGTTGTCCATGCCACGTTCCGTAAGCTGCGGATTGGTCGAGGCCGGGGAAATCTGGACGATTCCTTCCTCGGCGTAAACTTCAGACGCCGGGATCGAAGAACCCGAACAGAAATGACCGGCCATGAAGACGACCTTCTTGTTGGCCATTTCGTTGGCGACGGCGACCGCCTGCTTCGGATCGCATGCATCATCGCCGACAAGCAGCTTCAATTGTTGCCCCAGCACACCACCGGAAGCGTTGATATCGGCTACGGCCATCTCTGCGCCGCGCTTCATCTGTTCACCGAAGGCGGCATACTGGCCGGTCATGGGACCGGCTGTGGCGATAATGATTTCCGCCTTGGCGGTTGTGGCGCCCATCACCAGAACGGCGGCGGCAACCAGAGGTAATTTTGACAATTTCATGATCGATGATCTCCCTGTCACAAAAACAAAACGTTGATACTCACCTGCTCATTATTGCGGCGCAGTTCCTGATTTCGTGCGCCATCCGAAAAGGCCGGACCGTTCATATATCCATGGATACTGGTCGGCCATTTTACGGGCTTGGGTTGCCCGGAAAGAAATCAAACCGAATGCGATCAAAATGGCTGTATCGATGATGTAGCCGGTCAGAGAAAGAAGTGCGCCTTCGAAAAGGGCGTAGATCAGGAAACGATCCATCAGACCCAACAGTGTGCAATAGACGACAACCTGCCATGGTGACCGCCATGTTCCGGCGATCGCCTTTCCCGTCATGTACGCACACCACCCCATGAGGATGAACGTAACCCCAACGGTTACGGGCCATGTTGTCCCAAGCAGCGTTTCCATTCTAGTGCCCCCCTTCAAGGTAGGCCGCGCGGATTTCCGGGTTATCGAGAAGTTCTTTCCCGGTACCGCTCATCGAGATGTTTCCCGTCACCATCACATAGCCGCGATGGGCGAGTTTCAGGGCGTGATAGGCGTTTTGTTCAACAAGGAACACCGTCATGCCATCACGTTCATTGATTTCCTTGATGACATTGAAAATCTGGCGAACGACGAGCGGGGCAAGACCCAGAGACGGTTCATCCAGAAGCAACAGCCTTGGCTTGCTCATCAGTGCGCGCGCAATGGCGAGCATCTGTTGCTCACCGCCTGAAAGGGTTCCCGCCCTTTGGTCTTGCCGTTCCTTCAAGATCGGGAATAGCTCGTAGGCCTGCTCCAGCGCTTCATCAAAATGGTCGGAGCGGCTGGGAACAGAGCCCATCTGAAGGTTTTCGTAAACCGACATGCGCGGAAAAATCCGCCGCCCCTCGGGCGACTGGGCGATTCCCAATCGAACAATTTCATGCGGTGGCAGGTCGGTAATATCCTGTCCATCGAAGGTAACACGCCCCTGTTGGGGGTGCGGCGCCCCGCTGATGGTCATCAGCAGGGTTGATTTTCCGGCGCCATTGGCGCCGATGAGGGTGACGATTTCGCCTTGCTTGACCTCAATATCAACGCCGCGCAATGCCTGGACCTGGCCGTAGTAAGTATGGACGCCTGATACTGAAAGCATCTTATTCGCTCCCCGGCATGTTCTGGGGCTTTGGCGTATCGATCTTGAGGTCCGCCAGAACCTCGGGCGGCAGTTCCTCGTCCTCATCCTCACCGAGATAGGCGCGAATCACGTTCGGGTCGTCCCGGACGGCCTCCGGCGATCCATCGGCGATCTTGCAGCCGTAATCGAGAACGATGACGTGATCGGAAATTTTCATGACCACGCTCATATCGTGCTCGATGAGCAGAAGCCCGATCTTGTGGCTGTCGCGAATGAAGAGAAGAAGCTCGTTAAGCTCGGCCGATTCCTTCGGATTCAAGCCTGCGGCGGGTTCATCGAGGCACAGAAGGACGGGCTCGGTGCACATGGCGCGGGCGATTTCAAGCCTGCGCTGGTCTCCATAGGGAAGGTTGCCTGCATCGATATCCGCCCTATCAAGCAATCCAACCTTGTCGAGCCAGTATCGGGCAAGTTCAATCGATTCCCTTTCCGCATCCTTGTAACGACGCAAGCCAAGCAGGCCGGCGAGGCTGAAGGCGGAAGCGCTCATCAGCACGTTGTGTTGCGCGACAACAAGGTTTTCGAGAACCGTCATTTGCGGAAAAAGGCGGATGTTCTGGAATGTCCGGGCAACACTGGCCTTCTGGGGGATACGGAAACCTTCCATTTGCTCCAGCAGGAAGTCGCCCTTGGGATGGTGAAGGGTCAGTCGCCCGACCGTCGGTTTGTAAAAACCGGTCAGGCAGTTGAAAACCGTTGTCTTTCCTGCGCCATTTGGCCCGATGATGGCCGTTATTTCCTTGTCGTTGGCGGAGAAGGACACATCGTCGATTGCGACAAGTCCGCCAAAACGCATGGTCAGATGTTCGACCTCAAGCAATCGGGTTGGGGCAGTGGCGGTCGTCATTTTCGCGCCCCTTTCGATTTGACCGGCCAGAGACGGATTGTCGGATCCCTGTAGGCCAGCAATCCCCTTGGACGCCACATCATGATCAGGACCATGAGTCCGCCAAAGGCCAGCATTCTGTACTCCTGAAGCTCACGGATGAACTCCGGCCCCAGAACAAGGACAAAGGATGCGATCACCACACCGATCTGACTGCCCATTCCGCCGAGAACGACAATGGCAAGAATGATCGCCGATTCGATGAATGTGAAGCTTTCCGGGCTGACAAACCCCTGTCGCGTGGCGAAGAACGATCCCGCGAACCCCGCAAACATCGCTCCGATGGCGAACGCAGAGAGCTTTACGTTCGTCGGATTGATGCCGAGTGAGCGGCAGGCGATTTCGTCTTCCCTGAGCGCTTCCCAAGCACGTCCAACCGGCAGCTTGCGCATTCGAAGGGTGAAGAAATTTGTGATCAGGGCCAGGGCAAGGATCAGGAAGTAAAGGAAGACCATCCTGTGCTCACCGGAAAACGGGATATTGAAGAATTCATGGAAGGCGACAACGCCCTCCTTGGGATTGCGCGTGAATTCCATCAGCCCGAAAAGGGACGGTCGCGCGATCCCTGAAATGCCGTCCGGCCCGTTTGTCACGGTGTACCAGTTTAACAATATGACCCTGATGATTTCCCCGAAACCCAGTGTAACGATGGCGAGGTAATCCCCCCTGAGGCGCAGAACCGGGAAACCGAGGATGACGCCAAAGCCGGCGGCGAAAAGCCCTGCCAACGGCAGGCATATCCAGAAGGAAAGCTCAAAATGGGTCGATAGAAGCGCGTAGGAGTATGCGCCGACGGCATAAAACGCCACATAGCCAAGATCCAGAAGGCCGGCCAATCCGACAACGATATTAAGGCCCCAGCCGAGCATGACATAGATCAGCATGTAAATTGCGCGATCCAGTATCAGGCGGTCCGTAAACGGCAGAAAAGGCAGAATAACGGCTGCGATGATCGCAAGCCCCGACATCAGGACCATGTTCGTATGCAGCCATGATCCGATACCGCCGAAGAACGCGCCGGCGGGGGGCGCAATTCTTGGAGCAAGGGAAACGCGGGCAAGCGAGAGGAAAAAGCGCCCGATGAATCCTGCGACAACGGCGATAAGAACCCAATCCATCCGCTGTTCGGCGAAAAAAGCGCCCCCCTGCTCGCCTATCCTGAAACCGGCGAGCGGAAGGGCCAGGGCCCCCATCACGAACGCTGTCAGGAAAGCGTCCTTGAGCGCAGCGGGGATATTGAACGTTTCCGTCCTGATGGACTGCTGTGCTTCCGACATCAGACCTTGTCCACTTCAGGTTTGCCGAGAATGCCTGTCGGACGGAAAATAAGCACAAGAACGAGGATCGAGAAAACGGCCACATCCTTGTATTCAATACTGAAATACGCCGACCAGAAGGCTTCGACAAGGCCGATCAAAAGACCGCCCAGCATTGCCCCCGGCATTGAGCCAATGCCACCGAGAACGGCGGCCGTGAACGCCTTGATGCCCGCAAGAAAGCCGATATAGAAATCGATCACTCCGTAGTAGATCGTTACCATAAGGCCCGCCACGGCAGCCAATGATGCGCCCATGACGAAGGTCAGGGAAATCGTTCGATCCACATTGACGCCGACCAGTGACGCCATAACGCGGTCCTGCTCGCAGGCGCGTTGCGCCCTTCCCAATGCCGTTTTTCCGATAACCGTCGCGAAAACGGCCATCAACACGATGGTCAGGACGATGATGAAAATCTGAAGGTAGCTGATGGTGACGGTGAACCCGTCGTGCTCCATCAGGGTGAATCCACCAGAAATCAACGGTTGCATGGCCTTCACCCGCGCACCTTGCAGGATTTGCACGTAGTTTTGCAGGAAGATCGACATGCCAATGGCGGAAATCAGAGGCGAAAGCCTTGGCGCACCCCTCAGTGGCCGATAGGCGATCCGTTCAACCGACCAACCGTAAATGGCGGAAAAAACCATGGCCAGAAGCAAAACGACGAGAAGCGCCAGGGGGATATAGGTGATACCGACGGCGCCAAGGACGAGAAATGCGATAAACGAAACAAAGGCGCCGATCATGTAGATTTCGCCATGTGCGAAATTGATCATCCCGATGATCCCGTAGACCATCGTGTAACCAATGGCGATCAACCCGTAGATAGCGCCGAGTGTAAGCCCGTTGATCAGTTGCTGGATAAAATATTCCATGGATCCCTAGCGCAGGATTTTCAGACTCCCTAGCGAAAGCCCACCTGCCATTTTTCCCCCAAAAAATGCTGCCGAAACCATCGAAACCGGCCCGTGCGAGAATTACGGCATCGCACCATGCTTGTACAGCTCGCACTTTACAGCAATGCAATCACATTGCGGTGATTTGTGTGTTATCGGGAAATTTCACTGTCACGACGCTTGGTCAGGACATACTCAAGCTTGCGTTTGGCGACACGCTTGAGCGCTTCGCGTTCCGTCGGGCGGCCAATGACCGTTACTTCGGTCCCGCTGCGGGGATCAATGGCATTTACGCGAAAGGCGTTGTTCACGATTACGAACTCGAAGATCACTTCGTCGAGAACGATACGATCAGCCAAGACTTCCCCCTGAAGGTAGAGCACCACAACTTACGATAAAATGGCCGTATTTGTTCACCACTTCAACAAGGTTGAGGTTGCCTGGCGCGCCTACATGTTTCGTCTGTATTGCCCCCCGACACTGAACAACGCATCGGTGATCTGCCCTAGTGAACATAGCCTGACGGCCTCCATCAGCACCGCGAATACATTTTCATCATTCGTTGCCGCTGATTTCAGGCGTTCCAGCATGGCCTCAGCCTCACGGCTATTGGTCTTCTGGAAATCCGCAAGCCGCTGAATTTGGCTCTTTTTCTCGTCCTCTGTTGATCGCGCCAGATCCGGTGTCGGAATGTTCTCCGGACCATCGGGATTGAGGAATGTATTGACGCCGACGATCGGATAACTGCCGTCGTGCTTGCGGTGTTCGTAATAAAGGGATTCGTCCTGGATCTTGCCACGCTGGTAGCCCGTTTCCATGGCGCCGAGTACACCGCCCCGTTCGGAAATCCGCTCAAACTCCTTCAAAACGGCTTCTTCGACAAGATCTGTCAGTTCATCGATGATGAAAGCGCCCTGATTAGGATTTTCATTCTTCGCCAGCCCCCATTCCCTGTTGATCACCAACTGAATGGCCAACGCGCGACGCACGGATTCATCTGTGGGCGTCGTTACCGCTTCGTCATAGGCGTTGGTGTGCAGGCTGTTCGTGTTGTCGTAGGTTGCGATCAACGCCTGAAGGGTTGTCCGGATATCGTTGAATGCCATTTCCTGCGCATGCAGGGAGCGGCCAGAGGTTTGCGTGTGGTACTTGAGCTTCTGTGAGCGTTCGTTCGCGCCATATTTGAAGCGCATTGTCGTCGCCCATATCCGGCGGGCGACCCGTCCCATCACCGAATATTCGGGATCCATTCCGTTTGAGAAGAAGAAGGACAGGTTGGGCGCAAAGTCATCAATGTGCATCCCACGCGCAAGGTAGGTTTCAACGTAGGTGAAACCATTGGAAAGTGTCAGGGCCAACTGTGAGATCGGGTTCGCACCCGCTTCGGCTATGTGATAGCCGGAGATTGAAACGGAATAGAAATTACGCACCCGGTGTTGCACGAAAAACGCCTGAATGTCCGCCATCATCCGCAGGGCGAATTCGGTCGAGAAAATGCAGGTGTTTTGTCCCTGGTCCTCTTTCAGAATGTCGGCCTGAACTGTGCCGCGAACATTTTCGAAAACCCATTCGGAGATTTTCTCTATTTCTTCATCGGTCGGCTGCCTGCCGTTTTCATCCTTGAATTTGTCAACCTGTTGGTCGATGGCGGTGTTCATGAACATCGCCAGAATCGTCGGCGCAGGACCGTTTATTGTCATGGAAACGGATGTGGACGGGTTGCAAAGATCGAACCCTGAATAGAGAACCTTCATATCCTCCAGCGTCGCGATGGAAACACCGGCATTGCCGATCTTTCCGTAAATATCAGGGCGCTCGGCTGGGTCGTATCCATACAGCGTGACGGAATCGAACGCCGTGGACAGGCGCTTTGCCGGCATGCCTTCCGATAACATCCGGAATCGGCGGTTTGTCCGGAATGCATCCCCTTCCCCCGCAAACATGCGTGTGGGATCCTCGCCTTCACGTTTGAAGGCAAAAACACCCGCTGTATAGGGGAAGCTGCCCGGGACGTTTTCCTTGAGAAGCCACTTCAGTATTTCGCCATCATCTTCGTATCGCGGCAAACAGACCTTCGGGATTTTCGTACCCGACAGGGTCGTGTGTGTCAGGGCAGTCCTGATCTCGCGATCACGGATGCGAACCACGTACTCGTCACCCGAATAGCTTTCTTTGACCTGCGGCCATATTTCGAGGAGCTTCCTCGCTCGCGGATCAAGCGTTTCCGCCTTTTTTGCCGCAAGCTCGTCCAGTTCTGCATTCGACTTCCCGGAATCAGCAAGCATTTTGCCCGCTTCGCGAAGGTGTTGATGGTCACGGGCGATAGCGACCTGTTTTTCAATGTCCTGATGGTAGCCGCGAACGGTATCGGCGATTTCGGCCAGATAGCGCACACGGGTTGCAGGCACGATCCCCGCGCCCGGTTCCGAATGGCGGGTGGATATGGTTGCGGTGGCAGTCTGCCATTTGCCCAGACCGCGCTGGTTAAATTGATCGAGAAGGTTTGCGTGAAGGGCAGTCACGCCGGGATCGTTGAATCGCGCCGCAATCGTACCGAATACAGGCATTTGATCGGGCGATGTATCAAACGCCTCGCGGTTTCGCTGCATCTGCTTGGAAACGTCACGGAGGGCGTCCATGGCCCCTTTGCGATCGAATTTGTTGATGGCGACAATGTCGGCGAAGTCCAGCATGTCGATCTTTTCAAGCTGGCTGGCGGCGCCGAATTCAGGCGTCATCACATAAAGCGAGACATCGACAAGGGGAACAATTCCTGCGTCGCCCTGACCAATACCGGGGGTTTCGACAATAACCAGATCGAAGCCAGCGGCCTTGCATGCCGCGACCATATCGGGAACCGATGGTGGAACCTCCGTGCCGTGGCTACGTGTTGCAATCGAACGCATAAAGACATTGGGCGCAGCTATGGCGTTCATCCTTATGCGATCGCCGAGCAGCGCGCCGCCGCTTTTGCGGCGAGTCGGATCGATGGCCAGAACGGCGATTTTCGGCTCACCAGAATAAAGACGGAAGCGCCGGATAACCTCGTCTGTCAGTGACGATTTTCCTGCGCCACCGGTTCCTGTTATCCCAAGAACCGGTACATCTTTATGGGCATTCGCCAGATCGTGGATATCTTTGCGTTGCGCCTCATTGTAGGCGTTGTTTTCCAGACCTGTCAGAATGCGCGCAAGGACGCGATGGTCTCCGTTCGCAAGCAGCTTTGTATCTGTCGGAATATTGGCGGTCAGATCGAAATCGGCGCGCTTGACCATATCGTTGATCATGCCTTGCAGGCCCATGCGCTGCCCGTCCGATGGCGAATAAATGCGTGACACGCCGTATGCCTGAAGTTGCTCGATTTCTTCCTGAACGATAACGCCGCCGCCGCCGCCGAAAACCCTGATGGATTCGCCACCGCGTTCGCGCAGCAGATCGACCATATACTGGAAGTATTCGACGTGACCGCCCTGATAGGAACTCAGGGCTATGCCGCTGACATCTTCCTGCAATGCAGCCGTCACAACGTCCTCGACCGATCTGTTGTGGCCAAGGTGAATGACTTCAGTCCCGGATGACTGGAGTATGCGCCGCATGATGTTGATCGAGGCATCATGCCCATCAAAAAGACTGGTCGCCGTCACAAAACGCACAATGTTTTTCGTTTTGTAAGTCTTGGCTTTTGTGTCTTTGCTGTTTGAAGCCCCGTCCGGCATCTCAACCCCACTGTTGATTTTTTTTGCAGTTACCTGAAAAGATACGGCCTTTAATTGACGTTTACGTAAACGTCAAGAGCAACCTAACCTATTTGGAAAAATCCGTAAAGAGCGCTGGAATATGATGCCCGTTGCCGGATTTCCTATTGGCAATAAAGATGCTAACGCTATCCTACCTCTCTATTTCAACTTTAATAAACGGTCTTGAAAAATTGGGAAGCAAACTCACACTCGGTCTTGGCCGACATCCGACAACCAGACTAAGGCGAACGCGGCGGCATGAATGGACACGCCGCCTGGTCAGTGAAAATACGCTGACGGTAAACGACCTGATCTGGCCCCTGTTCGTCATCGAGGGAAACGGTCGTACGGAAGACATTTCGTCGATGCCTGGCGTCAAGAGGATGTCGATCGATATTCTTGTTGAAGCCGTCGACGAAGCAAAGGAATTGGGCATTCCCGCCATAGCACTCTTTCCAAGCGTCGATCCGTCTCTGAAGACCCCGGATGGCAGGGAGTCGTACAACCCGGAAAACCTCATCTGCAGGACCGTCAGGGCAGTCAAGGCGGCGCATCCCGAAATGGGGATTGTCTGCGACGTCGCCCTTGATCCGTTCAACAGCGATGGACATGACGGCATATTGAAAGACGGGCATGTCCTCAATGATGAAACCGTAGAAATCCTGTGCAAGCAGGCCGTTGTACAGGCGGAAGCAGGATGCGATGTAATCGCACCTTCCGACATGATGGATGGGCGCATAGGCGCGATCCGCAAAGCGCTTGACGCCGCTGGACACCAAAACGCGCTCATCATGAGCTACGCAGCAAAATACGCTTCGGCATTCTATGGTCCGTTTCGGGACGCCGTCGGGTCCGGCGGCGCCCTTAAGGGCGACAAGAAAACGTATCAGATGGACCCGGCGAATACCGACGAATCTTTGCGTGAAGTCGCCATGGACATCGACGAGGGCGCAGACATGGTGATGGTCAAGCCCGGACAGCCCTACCTGGACATAATTTCAGGGATAAAACGGACTTTCGGCGTACCGACCTTCGCCTATCAGGTCAGCGGTGAGTACGCCATGATCAAGGCGGCGGCCCTGAACGGCTGGCTGAACAACGAGAAAGTCGTTCTGGAAACACTGCTCGGATTCAAGCGGGCCGGCGCAGACGGTGTTTTGACTTATTCGGCCGTTGAGGCGGCAAGAATTCTCAAATCCGGCTGATAGAAGGCTTCATCCCAAAAGAAAAAACCGCTGTCCCCCTAAGAAGGAACAGCGGTTTTTTTGAATTGGATCAATCAGTTCGAGGAAAGCGTAAGCATCTTCTCCACATCGAGTACGACCATAAGACGCCCATCAAGACGATAAACGCCGCAGGAAAACTCGCGCCACAAGGGATCGAGCGTTCCGGGCGTTTTCTCGTAATCGGACTCCTTCATGTTCAGTACTTCACCGACACTGTCGACGAGGAAGGTGTAGAGGTCGGATTTATGCTCGACCGTGACGCCCATTCCAAGCTGGTTCTTGTTGAGCCTTCCTCCAATTCCTTCGGCGTTATTTTCTTCGACATTTTCGTCCTGAGCTTCGGCCGGAATATCCTCGACCTCGACCTCGCCCTCACCCTCGGCATCCGCATCGACATTGACCGGGGCCTCCAGCGCAGGTGGCGCCTGTCGTCTTTCCAGACCAAGCCGGGTCCGCACGTCGATAACCGTCACGATGCGTCCGCGCAGGTTGATTGAGCCAGCAACCTCGGGCGGAGCCAGAGGAATGCGCGCAATCCGGTCCGGAGCCAGAATATCCTGCACCTTCAACACGGGAATGCCGAAAAGCTGATCCTTAATGATGAAGGTGACGAAGTCTTCAGTGCCGGCTCCTTGAGCCAGCTCCAGGGCCGTGGCCGAAGAAGTCATTGCCAGCTGGTTCATTTCATCACCTCCTCAGGCGTTTCGTATGGGGAGCGAACCCCTGTCCGCTCCGCGTGTTCAAGAATACACCGAAGCTGATGATACGGTAAGTATTCTGGCCTGTTTCTTCAACCCGCAAAGATTAATTTCTCAACCATTTACATATGCTATCGACCTGATCGTCGGCCATCAGCGCCGGCGCATGGCCGGCTCTGGCAATCTCCGCATATACCGTATCCGGTTTCTCACTGATCATTTGCTCAACGGTATCGGCAAGCAAAAGGTCTGAATTCTCACCGCGCATGACCATTACAGGACAATCAATCTCTCGCCAGATGTGCCACAAATCGACATCATGCATCTCTCCCTCGAAAGCCTTCCCTATCGCTGGGTCGTAATGAAGCGTGAGCCCGCCGCCTTCATCCCTGCGAACACTATGAGCGGCCAAATGCCGCCATTGCTCGTTTGACAGATCGCCAAACGGTGCGTGAACCTCTCGCAGGTAACGCTCCGCATCGTCCTCGCTTTCGAAATGACGCGTGGCGCCGACATATGTCCCGATCCGTTCTAGCGAAGCCTTCGGGATCAGTGGGCCAACATCGTTGAGGACAAGCCGGCGTATGGGGCTGTTCGGTTGGGCCGCAATCATCATTCCGATCAACCCACCCATCGATGT
>JAPHTL010000246.1 GCA_026193355.1 Rhodospirillales bacterium | reverse complement strand
GCGCCGGGGACGGATGCCGTTCCCGTCGCCACGGTCAATGGGCTCGACGATTATCGCCGTTGGCGGAGCAAGTTGAACGGCGGCGACAGGGTGTTGTTGATCGGCGCCGGATTGATCGGTGTCGAATTCGCCAATGATATGGCGCTTGCCGGTCATCAGGTGACCCTGGTTGATCCCGCGCCCCAGCCCCTTGGGCGGCTTCTGCCGGAGGCGTTGGGCGGCCTGCTGGCCGATGCCCTGGGACAGGCGGGCATAGACGTGATTTGCGGCCACACAGTCACCAAAATCGAATCGGTGGGTTCACATGCCATTGCGGAGATCGATGACGGTCGCCGTATTGATTTCGACAGGGCTCTTTCGGCGATCGGGCTTGTTGCGAATACGACGCTGGCTTCAGATGCAGGCCTGGATGTCGATCAGGGCATTGTTGTCGACGCCCATATGCGAACCAGCGATCCCGCTATCTACGCGCTTGGCGATTGCGCGCAGACGGGTGCGGGCATGCTGCCTTTCATTTTGCCGCTGATGGCGGAGGCCCGTGCGCTGGCGAAGACGCTGGCTGGCGAGGATACCGCGTTGCATCTGCCGGCGTTGCCCGTGGTGGTCAAGACGCCCGCGCTTCCGGTTGTTGTTTGCCCGCCGAAACCCGGTTCGGAAGGGGACTGGGTCGTGGAAGGCGAGGGGAACGATCGCCGTGCCGTGTTCACGGCGCCCGATGGTGCGAAGCTTGGCTTTGTCCTGACCGGCAATGCCGCAAAGGAGCGTCAGGTGATGGCGAAGGAGATGCCGGACCTTCTGGCGGCTTGATGTTCTTCAGGCGGCGGCCACGGATTCGATGCCTATGCAGGTGCTGACCTGCCCGCCGAGAAGGTTGAGAAGGAGATGAACCCGACGACCTTCGTCCGATCGTTCGAAAAGCCCCTCCATCTCGGCGAACGGGCCATCGAGGACGCGGATCTTCTGACCCTCGGAGAAAGACGGTGCGTCCAGCGCGATGACACCGTCTTCTTCGCGTTCCTGGATTGCCGAAATGACGGACTCGGGAACAGGAATCGGGTCGTTGCCATTGCACAGAAGAAAGCTGACGCCGATGGTGCCGTTGATCGACCGCCACCGCTGCTGCTTTGGGTCCATGCGGACGAAAAGGTAGCGTGGGAACAGGGGGGCGAGAAACTCCTCGATCTTGCGGGCGTGACGGCGCGTCTTGCGAAAGCGGGGAAGGAACGGCTCAAAGCCCTGACGGATCAGGTTCTGCGCCGCGATCATTTCCTTCATCGGTTGGGTATAGACGGCGTACCAGTTCGTCATTCCGCAGCCTCTCCGTGTGATCGATCTTCCGCATCCCGTGAAACGTGGAGCAGGGACGGCGTCAAGACGCGTTCCTGCGGGAAGGTCTTGAGGATGCTTTCGTAGCTTTCCTGAGGCGCTGAAACGCTGGTTACAATGACTGCGTCGAGTTGCCGTGGATTCGATGCTTCCTGCACGGTGCGAACGATCGGCAGGTCGTGGAAATGCGAAATGTTCCGTGTCGGGTCGATGACCGCCACAAGTTCGACCCCCGCTTCGCGCGCGGCAAGAAGGGCGATTTCCGCCAGTTCGCCCGCGCCGTGAATGGCGACGCGATTCCAGCCGCGTTCCTTGCACTCGGCCATGGCTTCGGCGTACTCGCCGCGGGCGCGACGGAAAAAATCGAGGGATACCGTCAGGTACTCGGCGGTCAGGCGGCTTTTCTCGGCGAAACCGTGGGGGGTCAGGTAATAGGCGAAGCGCCGGGCCGGTACGTCCTTGACCTTCAAAAGGCCCTTGCGGACGCAGCGCTTGACCAGCGCATTGGTCAGGCCAAGGGCGACGCCGAGGCGTTGCGCCAGATTGCGTTGGGACATGACCTCACCCCGCTCAACCGCGTTGAGCAGGCCAAGGGTGGTTTCGACCATCTGGGTCCTGTTCTGGGTTTCGAACTTGCCTTCCGACATGCAACCCCCGTTCATGCCGTGAACTTTACATGTTCGTGGCGTGAACGTCAAGTTACGGGACAGGTAGTCAAAATGTTTCCTACCGGTACACTGTTGATTAAGAAGGATTTGTTCTGGCGGGCAGCAGGGAGCGATACAGGGCTGTTATTCGATCAGCAACCGATGTTTCCGAATATTCGCCCTCGACGGTCTGGCGCGCCGCCTGTCCCAGTTCCCGGCGCAGTGCTGAATTGTCGGCCAACTTCGCGATAGCGTCGGCCAAGGCCTCGGCATCGCGGACGGGGACAAGAAGGCCGTTCTCGCCATCCTTGACCAACTCCCGGCAACCGGGAACGTCTGCGGCGATCATCGGGCGGCCGCAGGCTGCGGCTTCAAGAAGGCTTTTGGGCAACCCTTCGCGATAGGATGGCAACAGGGCGATATGCGCCTGCGCCCACAGGGCGGGGATGTCTTCAACCCGACCGCGCCACTCGACGATGCCTTCGTCGTGCCATTCACGTAGTGTGCTTTCCGGGATCGAACGGGGATTGGCTGGGTCCGGTGTACCAACAAGTACGATCCGTACGGGATTACCGCGTTGTTTAAGGATGCGCGCGGCGGCAACGGTCTCGCCCACGCCCTTGTCCCACAGCATGCGACCCACAAGGGCGGCAACCAGATTGCCACCGGGTTCGGGGGATGAGGAGAAGCGCCCGGTATCGACGCCCGATCCGCGGATGAGGTGGGTCCGGGATG
>JAPHTL010000034.1 GCA_026193355.1 Rhodospirillales bacterium | reverse complement strand
GTGGTAACGAAGTCTTCACGACAGATGTTGATGGCAACGATTTCGATGCCGCCGCCGGTATCAATAACGGTGAGCTGTGGATTGGTTTTGATGATCAGCGGGGTAGGGGTGACGACAATGACTTCAACGACGTCATGATTTCGCTGAACTACAACAAGGAAGAGACCGGCGGTGATGAACCGTCTCCGACGACCGTAAACATTGACTATGAGGTGAGCGACGGTTACAGCGTCACCACTCCGGTTGAAGGCACATTCACGATCAACGTGAATGAACACGACGCAGCCTGATCGACTGTCTCACTGACAAGAAAAACCCCCGCCGAACCCGGCGGGGGTTTTTTGTACCATAAGACTGCAGATCAGTTATCGCCCGTTTTGTCGGGTTCCTCCCGATAGTGGGCCCACTGTTCACGCCCCCCGCGGTTCTCAAGATAATTGATCAGGGCGGAAACAGCCTTCCGGTCGTATTTTTTACCCGACAGCTCCAGAAGAATGGATGATACCTTTTCGAACGTATGAGCCGCGCGATAGGCCCGTGGGCTCAACATGCCAACGAAATCGTTGGCCACCGCCACGATCCGGGCCGTTTTCAGGATTTCCTCCTCGCGCAGGCCAAGTGGGCCGCGCCCATCCCAAGTTTCGCCCAGTTCCCGGATCGTTTCAACGACAGGTCCGTCAAATTCGACATTGTTTAGAAGATCGGCGCTTTCCTGGAAGCTGTGCGTCAGCCGTTTGCGTTCATCTTCGGTAAGCTGGCTGGTCTTGGTCAGCAGTTCAGGCGGGATGAATATCTTACCGACGTTCATCAGGCTGCCGGCAATTTCGACAGTCCCCTGATCCAGATCGCTCAGCGTCATTTCATGGGCTATGGCGCGTGCGACCTCGGAAACACGGGATGAATGATTGGCGGAGTAGGGATCGCGCCTGTCAACGACACTGACAAGGGTTTGGACAAGTTGACGAAGAACCCTTTCACGGCGTTCCCGCTCGCGCGTCAGTTCGGTTATGTCGTCGAGAATCATCAGGCACCCCGGCGGATGGTCACGATCACCGCGAAGGGGGATGTGTTCGGACTTGAAAACGTGCTTCCCATCGGCTTCATCAAAAACATGGACATCCGAAACACGCTTGAAGTCACGTATGACCTGTTTGTTTGTGTCAATGAATCGCGCCGCCTTGATGGGGCCAATGACTGCCGTCATGTTCTTGCCCAGCATGTCTTCGGCCTCCATTCCCGCCACATCGGCGGCGGTTTTGTTGGCGAAGGTGTAGGTTCCGGCCTCATCAACGGCGACAATGGCCGTCGGCTGGCTGTTGGTCACAAGGTTCATGAATTTCGAAAGGTTTTCGAACTGTTCCGATGAAATTCGGAATTTCTCGGCGGCCTCTGCGGCCCGCAGGGAGCTTCCATGGCGCCAAACGGCGATGATGGCGACTGTTACGCCAACGATAATCAGGATAAAGACGATAAGGATTGTACGTAGTCTGGTGTCGGTTTCAGACAGCGATTCGGCGCGATCGATTTTCCTGACCAGAACCCAGGGGGTGCCAGGAACGGTACGTGAAGTGACCAGAACCTCCTTGCCGGCGTAATCGCGCTTGATCCCGAACCCACCCGGGTTGTTAACCACATAGGCCGCGGCAAGATCAGGCGTGTCGAGGGTCAGTTTACGTTTCAACGAAGGCGTACCGTCGGCCAGAGGTGTCAGGTACTCGACAGTGTTGTTGCTTTTACGGGCGAGGTAGCTTTCTGCGCTTTTTGCGGTTTCGCCCGGTTGTTTCAGCCTGTTGAAAAGGCCTTCGCCAACCGCGCGAATGCCAATCACCACCCCAATTGCTTCTGTTTCGTCGCCCTGCAATGCGAAAACGGGGAGCATGAAGCCAATGGAAGGCAGACCGCTGGCGCCAGTGTACATGTCAATGAGTACGGGTTCGCCGGCAATGGCCTTGGGCAACAATGCGCGAATGTTCGGTGTTGGTGGGGGCATCCCCGGGGTGGCGACTAGCAGGCGGCCCGATGGATCAACGAGTGCAATGCCCGCGACGCCGACACGTTCAAGATTGGCTGCCACTTCGGCCGTGGGCAGGGTGGAGGAAAAACCGCTTCGCTCAGCCGTCGCAATCAGCAGATTGCGCAGGTAACCCGCCTGCGCCGGTTCATCGGTGACCTGGGATGAATCGCCCTTTGCGACAAAAAGTTCCGTCATGTAAAGCTGGAGCGAGGCGTTTTCGACAAGCTCGCGCATTGATGCGAAGTTTCCGTCGATCCATTCCGCTACGGCCGCTGTCCGGCTGTCGGACACGATGCCAAGGCGGATTTGCCATGCCTGGAGATCGCGTTCCCTCTCGTTTTCGACAAACTTGAAGGCAAAGAAGACACCGAGAGCGATGATGATGATCAGGCCAAGGGCGATGCCAATCACCGCCGGATTGAACCGACGTTTCGGCTGATCTTCATTTTCCTGATGCGAACTGGTCTTTCTGTCCGGGGTGTCGCTCATTGATGGGCCTCCCCGCCCGTCATTTCTTCAATCGATCAAATCCTATGACATAAATGATTGAGACAAAAGGGTGTCCTTTGACAGGAGTGCTCGCTCCCTCGCTCACAGTGTATTGAACTTATTTGGAATTTGATCTTTGGTTTCAGACCTCTCTAGACATATCTTTATGATGTCTATTTCATTTTGAAGAATGGGACGCGGGGCAATTCGAAAACAACCCGCCGTTTCGTTTGCAACAAGGTTTTTGAAATGCATCATGCAGTCGAAAGGGGCAGGTGGCGCGTCTCGCGCGGTTGCGGTCCTGGCAGGTCGATACTGACACTGTTCCTTTTGATTGCTGCGGTTTTCTCCCCGTTCGAGTCTGTTTCTGCGGCCAGTCTTTTCGGCACAAGGGAGGTTCGATCAAGCAACTTCAAGCCGTTCACGAAATGGACCGGTGCGATTGAGCGATATTCGCGCGAGCAGGCCAAGCAGGCCGATGGAGACTGCTCGGCGAAAAGCTTCAATAAATGTCATTATGATAAATGGATTGCCTTCTTGAATAGTCTGAAGGGCAAGGACCGCGAGGCACAGATCGCTGCGGTCAACACCTATATGAACGAGGCAAAATACATTACCGACCCGATCAATTGGGGGGTTAAGGACTATTGGGCGACGCCCGGAGAATTCATGGCGAAGTTCGGCGATTGCGAGGACTACGCGATCGCGAAATATATTTCGCTGAAAATTCTGGGTTTTGATGTGGACAGTTTGCGGGTTGTCGCCGTCAAGGACATGAACCTGAAGGTCGGCCATGCGATATTGGCTGTCTATGAAGGGGGGAAGATTCTCATTCTGGACAACCAGATCAAACAGGTTGTGGATGAAGGGACGATCCGCCATTACGTCCCTGTTTTTTCGATCAATGAGAAGTTCTGGTGGCGGCACAAAACCTGAACTTTCTAATGTATCTTCTCAAGAAAAATGCGCAACAAGCTGTAAATAGCGCTTAATTTAACTTGTGATCGTTGCCTTCACCTTCAATCGGTCCTGGCGGCTGCCCCATAGGGTCCTTTTCAACGAGTTCCGCGATCGCAAGAAAGGTTTCGGCGTTTCGCTTCATCTGGTCGGTGATTGCATCATTCTGCTGCCCAATTGTCTCGAAGAACTGTGCGGCGCTGCGCAACAACTGGGCGGCGAGATCTGCGTTGGTGGGCATAGTCCATCCTTCCGCTTTACGGGCATTATTCATGGAAAAGCATTAAAGCATCCCGCGAGCGATCAAGCCAACTCTTAAGCCTTGTGATCTGACTTGGGTTTTGCGTGACGCAAAGGCAAGGGGAAACGCCAGGTCACACACATAAAGTGGCGGATGGGGTGGGATTCGAACCCACGAGACGCTTGCACGCCTGCCGGTTTTCAAGACCGGTGCCTTCAACCGCTCGGCCACCCATCCGCGAGAGACGATCAATAACGTCGTAATGGGGGGGATGTCTAGGCTGTGATCGCGGATAGCTGTCTTTTTTGGGTGAGAGCATTTAGAATTGCTCGTCAGTGTCTAACGTTTGCGCAATTTTCCCGAGAGGTGATCGCATGACGAAAACAATCGCCATTATCGATGACGATGAGATCATGCTGGAAATCTATAAGGAAAAGCTCTCTGATCTGGGTACGGTGAAGACATTCACAAGCGTTTCCGAAGCACGGCGTCAAATAAGGGATGCTGATGTCATTATTCTCGATTTCTACCTTCCTGATGACCCGGAATTGATACAGGAAACGGTGCCTGAGCTTAAAAACATCGCCCCTGTCATCCTTTGTTCCGGCGTTGAGGATGAACGCGTGCCGACGATTTCGTTTGAGTTGGGCGTGAGTGACTACTGGTTCAAAACAGATGATTACGCCATCCTGCGCGGCAAGGTTAAAAAGTTCCTGTAAACGGGCTTTTGTGCAGGTAGTGGAGCGGCGCTCTTTGGCCCCAACCTTTTGAAAATAAATGTTCTTTTATCTTTCCAAGATTCTTTGGTTCGTCGCCGAACCGGGTAACCTTCTCCTTATAATCATGTGCGTTGGGGTGGTTCTTCTGTGGACGCCATGGCGT
>JAPHTL010000125.1 GCA_026193355.1 Rhodospirillales bacterium | reverse complement strand
TGGGACTTGGCGCCTTCGATCCGCTGGCCGCCGAAATGGCGAACCCGTGGGAAGGGCTACGCCCGGATGCCCTTGCCGCCATCGACGGTGCAAACTGGCGGACGGAAGGTGACACGGTGGAGAGGCTGGAGCTTCTGGCCCATACCCTTGTCGCCGGCGATCAGAAACCGGACACTAACTGGACCCGCACTCGCGCAGTTCTGGAAATCATCGACACCCGCCTTCGCCCCGCCGTCGAACAGTGCGGCGAAGCAGAGATCGCCGGTCTTTTGACCGGGCTGGACGGCCGTTTTGTCGCCCCTGGTCCTTCCGGCGCGCCGACGCGGGGACGGCCCGACGTCCTGCCCACCGGACGCAACTTCTATTCGGTGGACAGCCGCACGGTGCCCACCCCGGCGGCCTGGAATCTGGGCTGGAAATCGGCAAGCCTTCTGCTCGACCGTTACAGGCAGGACCACGGCGAATGGCCGAAAGCGATGGCGCTGTCGGCCTGGGGAACGTCGAACATGCGCACGGGCGGCGATGACATCGCGCAGGCGCTTGCGTTACTTGGTGTGCGCCCGACATGGGAAACGGCATCGCGCCGGGTAACGGGGTTCGAGGTTCTTCCCCTTTCCGTCCTCGACCGCCCGCGCATCGACGTCACGCTGCGGGTATCCGGCTTCTTCCGCGATGCTTTCCCCGCCCAGATCAATCTGGTCGATTCCGCGGTGCGCGCGGTGGCCGCACTCGACGAACCCGAGGCCATGAACCCGCTGGCCGCACGGGTGCGAAGTGACGCCGCCGTGCTGATGGAAAAGGGTATTGATGCAGAAGACGCACAACGCCGCGCCGCACACCGGGTGTTCGGGTCGATGCCGGGGGCCTACGGGGCCGGATTGCAGGCATTGATCGACGAACGCGGCTGGCAGACGGACGCCGACCTCGCCCGCGCCTATGTCGCATGGGGCGGCTACGCCTATGGGGGCGGGGCAAAGGGCAATGCCGAACACGGCCTGTTCGAAACCCGGCTGGGCGGGGTGGATGCGGTCCTGCACAATCAGGACAACCGCGAACACGACCTTCTGGATTCCGACGACTACTACCAGTTCGAAGGTGGCATGACGGCGGCAGTGCGAATGTTTTCCGAAAAGCAGCCCACCGTCTATCACAACGACCATTCGCGCCCCGAGACGCCAAAGGTACGAACGCTGGA
The DNA here is from genome assembly GCA_026193355.1 of Rhodospirillales bacterium. GTDB lineage: Bacteria > Pseudomonadota > Alphaproteobacteria > Rhodospirillales > JAPHTL01 > JAPHTL01. The sequence goes on along the minus strand of JAPHTL010000125.1, from coordinate 2,271 downwards.
AGAAGAAATCGCCCGCGTGGTCCGCGCCCGCGTCGTCAACCCGAAATGGATCGACGGCGTCATGCGGCACGGCTACAAGGGGGCCTTCGAGATGGCGGCAACGGTGGATTATCTTTTCGCCTTCGCCGCCACCGCCCATGCGGTGGGCGACCATCATTTTGACGCTGTGTATGAAGCCTACCTGCGCGAACCGAAGGTGCGCGATTTTCTTGAAGACAACAACCCCGCCGCCCTGCGCGAAATGGCCGCACGTCTGAAAGAAGCATTGGACCGCGGCCTGTGGCAAAGCCGATCGAATGCGGCCCATGCCGAACTGTCCGCCCTCGCCGGAACCGAAACGGAGAACAGCCCATGACCGAAGACAACGGCATCGACATCGAACGCGCCAACGAGAAGGCGAAGAAACGAAAAGAATCCAAGGACAAGATGCTTGCCAAAAAGACCATCGAGAAAGGCCTGCTGATCGTCCATACCGGCCCCGGCAAGGGAAAGTCCACCGCCGCCTTCGGTCTTGCGCTGCGCGCCATCGGCAACGGCATGAAGGTAGGCGTCGTGCAGTTCGTCAAGGGACAGTGGGGCACCGGGGAACGAACGGTGCTGGAGAAATTCCCCGATCAGGTAACCATCAAGGCGCTGGGCGAAGGGTTTTCATGGGAAACCCAGGACCGCGAGCGTGACATCCGCGCCGCCGAGGCCGCATGGGCCGCGGCGAAGGAGATGATCGACGCCTGCCGCGGCGACAACCCGGCCTATGACATGGTGGTTCTGGACGAGCTGAACATCCCGCTGCGCTACGACCATCTGGATGGTGCGGCGGTGGTCGATTTCCTGAAAGGCCGCCCGCCGATGCTGCATGTGGTGGTCACCGGACGCAACGCCAGCGAGGCGATGATCGAGGCCGCCGATCTGGTCACCGAGATGGGCGCGGTCAAACATCCGTTCCGCGATGGCGTGAAAGCGCAAAAAGGCATCGAATTCTGATAGAAAAGAGCGGGCGGAAGCGCCCAAGGGAGAAAACACAATGAGCGAGAAAATCGGCATCATGGTCTGTGGGCACGGTAGTCGCGACGACGCGGCGGTCGAGGAGTTCCAGTCCATCGCCAATGGCCTGCGCGAACGCCTGCCGCAATACGACACCGAATGGGGCTTTCTGGAATTCGCCCGCCCGATCATCCGCGAAGGGCTGGACAAGCTGCGCGAAAAAGGCTGCACCCGCATCCTCGCTTTGCAGGGTCTTTTGTTCGCCGCCGGACACGCCAAGAACGACGTGCCCTCGGTGCTGAACACCTATGCCGCCCAGCATGATGATGTGACCATCGACTGTGGCCGCGACCTTGGCATCGACACCAAGATGATCCGCGCCGCCGGTGAACGGGTCGAACAGGCGGTGCGCGAAGCCGGCGATCACATCAGCCGCCACGACACCCTTTTGATGGTGGTGGGGCGCGGCGCATCCGATCCCGACGCCAACTCCAACGTCGCCAAAGTCATGCGCATGCTGTGGGAAGGCATGGGGTTTGGCTGGGGCGAGACCTGCTATTCCGGCGTCACCTTCCCCCTCGTCGAGCCGGGGCTGGAGCATGCGGCGAAGCTCGGCTACAAGCGGATCATCGTTTTCCCCTACTTCCTGTTCACCGGCATTCTGGTGCGCCGTATCTATGACGCCACCGATGCGGTGGCGGCGCGCCACCCGGACATCGAATTCGTCAAGGCGCCGTATCTGAACGATCACCCGCTGGTGCTGGATACCTTCGTTGACCGGATCGATGAAATTCTTGAAGGTACGGCCAACATGAACTGCCAGATGTGCAAGTACCGTGAGCAGGTGCTTGGCTTCGAGGACGAGGTGGCGCTGGCGCAGGCCAGCCACCACCACCACCACGAAGGGATCGGCACGGGAATCAAGGAACACACCCACGATCATGACCACCACCACGGCCATGATCACGCGCACGACCATGAACACGACCATTCGCACGACCACGGGCACGGGCATCACCCCTATCCCCAGGCCGACCATCCGCACGGTCCGGCCAGCATGAAGAAGACGCAAGGCTGAAGCATGGACGATTACCTGCGCGACCCGGAAGAGATCTATCGCAAGTCCTTCGCCATCGTTCGCGAAGAGGCGGATCTTTCCGCCCTGCCGCCTGCGATGGAGCCGGTCGCCGTGCGTTTGATTCACGCCTGCGGGATGGTGGATATTGTTTCCGGCCTGTCCTTCTCAAGCGGCGCAGCGGAAGCGGCGCGCGCCGCCCTTTCGTCCCGCGC
>JAPHTL010000184.1 GCA_026193355.1 Rhodospirillales bacterium | reverse complement strand
GCCGCTCCCAGTCAAGACCGTCGAACCCCTCGGCGATGGCGCGGTCCAGCGTCGACGCCATGGCCAGCGCGCGGCTATGTTCCGTCTTGTTGTGTTTTTCCAGCTTGGCCGCCAGATTTACCGGATCGCCCATGACCGTGTATTCGAGCCGGTCTTCCTCTCCGATCACCCCGAAGATGATTTCCCCCGCCGCAATGGCGGCATTGACCCCAATCGGCGCAGCGCCTTCGTGACGCCGGGCTTCGTTCCAGGTATCGGCCTCGGCCATGATGTCCCTTATGGCGCGAAATGCATCCGCGACCCGTTGCGGATTGTCGTCCACCGCGCCGAAAGACGCCAGAATGCCATCCCCGAGAAACTTGTCCACCGCACCGTTGTGCCGGCGAATAACGGGCACGATTCGCGCATGGTATTCGGCGATCAGCCTTATCATATCCCCGGGATCCATACCCGCCGTCAACGGCGTGAATCCCCGGATATCAATGGTAAGGATCGCCGCATCGCGGGCGACCCCCTGTCCCAGCGCGGCCTCTTTTTCCCCGCTCGCGATCCTTTTCGCCACGGCCTCTGGAAAAAACCGCGCCATGGATCTTGCGGCGGCCTCGTCTGTGACGGCGCGGATCAGAAGGCTGCGGGCCCGGCCGACCGCGACCACAAGGATCAACGTCACCATCAGGATGGAAATCACCTTGTCCATCTCCGCCCCGATCAAAACCGCATTCGACGTCATGTACGTGATGTAGTCGCGCGTGATCATCGGGTCGGAAGGATCCGAATAGATGACATAGAGCACCAGCGCCACCCACCCCGCAGAGGCCGAAACCCCGGCCAGCAGGATATAACCCGTCTGAAACCGAAGGGCGCGAAGCGCAATGAAGATGAAGATGTAAAGGACCGTCGGCGATTTCAGGTAGAACGACGGTGGCTGCGCATACTGGATATGGAAGCTCCAGATCAGGCCGATCAGCAAAAGGATATCGGCCACCACCGAGACGGCGACGAACCAGCCGGGCAGGAACCGGCGGTAGCTCAGCCAAAGCCGCAGCACGGTAAACCCCAGATAGGCCGCCAATACCCAGGGAACGGGTTCGAACCGCGCATCAGGGGAAAACGTCTTGGGAGAAACCGCGTAGAGGATGCCGAACATCGACAGGACGGCAAATTGAATCCAGCCGATCAGGCGTTCGCTTTCGTCCTGCTGTTTCCTGATCGCGCGATCAAGCCGTTCGGGTATCCGTGTCCGTCGCAGGCCCAGAATGGCAATGAGACGGTGCATCGGAGGGATCCTCGAGCAAGTTTTCGGGGCGGTATTCCTATGGTATCAGTCTGTATCCACCGGATTCCGTCACCAGTATCCGCGCATTGGATGGGTCGGCCTCGATCTTCTGGCGCAGGCGGTACACGTGGGTTTCCAGCGTATGGGTCGTCACCGCGGCATTATATCCCCAAACCTCGTCGAGAAGAATATCCCGCCCGACAACCCGGTCACCGGCCCGGTACAGGAACTTCAGGATCGCCGTTTCCTTGTCGGTAAGGCGAACCTTCTTCCCGGTGCCGCCATGCACAAGCATCTTGGTCGCCGGGTGAAAGGAATAGGGTCCGATGACAAACACGGCGTCGTCGCTGCGTTCGTGCTGGCGGATATGGGCGCGAAGCCGCGCCAGTAAAACGCCGATCCTGAACGGTTTGGTCACATAGTCGTTGGCCCCGGCATCAAGACCAAGAATCGTGTCGGTGTCCGTATCCGCCCCGGTCAGCATGATGATCGGCGTTTTTACGCCTGAGCGGCGCAACTGGTGGCAGACCTCTCGCCCATCGATGTCCGGCAAGCCCACATCGAGCAGGATGACGTCGAAGTAGTCACTCTTCACCGCTTCCAGCGCTTCCGACCCGGTGGCGGCGCCAATGGTTACGAATTCCTGCTGCTGCTGAAGCTGGTCGCTTAGCGTTTCGCGCAGGGCGTCGTCGTCGTCAACGAGGAGTATCCGCTTGCCTGCCGTCATTGTTTTATCATTCCAAGCCCCGGATTATCAGAAATATACGGACATGGCCGTTCCGCTTCGGAACTTTAGCCGTTTCCCACTGCGGCGCAACCGCCTGCGTGCCAATCACGGGGCCGTGGCCGCTCACGTTTCAGCGAGCCGCCGCCCATCAGGACGCTCCTGGATGAATATAACGGAATATTGCTTGGGTTCGGGCGAAAAACCGGAGTAAAAAGCCCCATGCCGCATCGTCTCGCCATATCCGCCAATTCAACGCCGCTCAGCCCGGCGTCCCTTACGGCCGTCAACCGCGCCGTTTCGGACCTGCGCCGCGGCGGAATCGTCGTCATTCGTGGCGGCGACAAGTCGACGCTGCTGGTCATGGCGGCCGAGGGCGCGACCCCGGCGGGGCTGGACCGCTTGCGCGAACTGGGCGGCGGAGAACCCTATCTGATCATCACCGGGCGACGGGCCACGGTTCTTGGCATGGACCATGGCGATGCGAAGGTCGTGGTGGCTCATCCCGAGGGTGGCCTTACCGCCTGGATCACCGCTGATGTGGCCGATCCGCTGGCTGATCCCTCCAAGGTTTCCGGGCAGCAATGGTCCCTCAATGCCGCCGCCGAGTTTTCCTGCGAGAGCGCCGCCATCGGGCTGGCCAAGGTCGCCCGCATGCTGCCCGCCACCGCCGCCGTTCCGCTCAGCGACCCAAAGGCGGCGGCCTACCCGGTCGCATGGGCCGAATCGAAAAACCTTCTCGTCGTCGGCGCGGCCGATATCTTCGATTACGAAAGCGAAAGCGCGCGCAGCCTGCGCAAGGTGAGCGAGGCCCGCGTTCCGCTTGACGCCGCCGAACACACGCGCATCGCCACATTCCGTCCCGGCGACGGCGGGATCGAGCATCTGGCGATCATCATCGGCGAGCCCAATCCCGAAGAGGCCGTTCTGGCGCGCCTGCATTCCGAATGCTTCACCGGCGACCTCCTCGGGTCGCTGCGCTGCGACTGCGGCGATCAGCTGCGCGGCGCGATCGACGAAATCGCCAAGGCGGGCGGCGGCATCCTTCTCTATCTGGCCCAGGAAGGCCGCGGCATCGGGCTGGTCAACAAGCTGCGCGCCTACGAATTGCAGGACCGGGGCGCCGACACCGTGGACGCCAACGAACAGCTGGGCTTCGACGCGGATGAACGTGTCTACATCCCCGCCGCCGAAATGCTGCGGCAGCTCGGGTTCGGGCGCGTGCGCCTGCTGACCAACAACCCTGACAAGGTGGAGGCCCTGTCGCGGCTGGGCATCAAGGTGGTGGAGCGCGTCCCCCACGCCTTTCCATCCAACCAGCACAACGAACTTTATCTACGCACCAAGGCGACGCGCAGCGGCCATTTCCTCTAGATCGCCTAGGCAGGATTCGCCGCCGGGGGCCACCACCGGCCGCATAACCGGAATCTTTTGCCCTCCGCTTCTGACGAAATATCTGCACCGCCTTGTTATTACAGCATTTTTCTTTTGGCACCGCTCTTGCAATTACCTTGTCGGATAAAACTGGCAACAGGGTGCCCCTATGGATGTCACGACCACCGCCGCGCTCGGCGTTCCCGATCCCCAGAACGCTGGGCCTGGCCCATCGACAGGTGATGGTGCATTCGCGCCTTTCGGCAGGGACGGTTTCACGTTTTCGGACCTGCTGGACATCGTCAATCCGTTGCAGCACATCCCGATCGTTTCGGCCATCTATCGCCATGTGACGGGCGATACCATCGATCCGGCTTCGCGCATCATCGGCGGCACCCTGTTTGGCGGGCCGGTCGGTACCGTGGCCGCCATTACCGACACGGTTATCGAGGAAAGCACCGGCAGGGACATGGGCGAACACGCTTTCGCCTTTTTTGAATCCGACGGCGCGGCGGAAACGTCGGTCGCCCAATTGGCCGGTCCCGAGGATCGCGCGGCGCTTTCCGACGAACTGACCTCCACCAACGACGTTCTGGCATGGGCGCGGCAGGAAGCCGCGTACGCCGCCGCCGAGCCGCCCGCGACAGTCGCGCAGATCACCGAAGCCGCACAGCGGGCCGCCGCCGAACCGCAAGGGCGAGCGTCGCCCCACCTGCATCGCGTCAACCATTTTGTCGATACCTATGGCGCCAAATCCGCCTTTACCGGCGCCGCGGAACCCCTGGACCTTCGGATCTGACGGACGGTTGACCGCCATGACCGCAACCGGCGATATCGTCGTTACCCCGGATCGGACCCTGACCTTTGGTGGCCGGCGGTATACATGCGCCATCGGGCGGAGCGGGATCGTCCAGAACAAACGCGAGGGGGATGGCGGCACCCCGGTTGGTGTCATGGCCCTGCGTCATGTCTACTTCCGCGCCGATCGTATCGCAAAACCAGCGACAGCATTGCCCGTTACCGCACTGGGTCGCGAGGATGGCTGGTGCGATGACCCCGGCGCGCTGGCCTACAACACCTTTGTTCATTTGCCCTATCCAGCGCGTTGCGAAGAACTATGGCGGGCCGATTCGCTCTACGACATCATTGTCGTGTTGGGCTGGAACGACGATCCAATCAAGGCAGGTCTTGGCAGCGCCATTTTCATGCACATCGCCGCGCCCGGCTATCGCCCGACCGAAGGCTGCGTCGCCCTTGTGCTTGATGATCTTTTAAGGGTTCTGGCCGACTGCGGACCGGATACGCGCCTAACCGTCAAGGCGACGGTTTAACGCGCACCGAAGATCGCCGATCCCACGCGAACATGCGTCGCCCCGAAGCGAATCGCCGCTTCAAAATCGTCGCTCATCCCCATGCTCAGACCCGAAAGCCCATTGCGTCGTGCAATTTCACGCAACAGGGCAAAGTGCAGGACGGGCTCCTCATCCGCAGGGGGAATGCACATAAGCCCGCGAACGGGCAGAGCGCAATCATCAACACAGGCCCGAATGAAGGCATCGGCATCGGCGGGAAGAACGCCCGCCTTTTGCGGCTCCTCGCCTGTGTTTACCTGAATGAAACAATCGGGGCGATGACCTGTAGCGGCCATTGCGTCGGCCAGCTTCGTCGCCAGCTTGATGCGATCCACCGTCTGAATCACATCGAACAGGCCAAGAACATCCTTGATCTTGTTTGTCTGCAACGGCCCGATCAGGTGCAGTTGCGTATCGGGAAACGCGTCTTTCAGCGCCGGCCACTTTTCCAGCGATTCCTGAACACGGTTTTCACCAAACGACCGATGTCCCGCCAAAAGCGCCTTATGGATTGTTTCCGTGGGCTTTGTCTTGCTGACGGCCACCAGCGTCACGGCTTCGGGATCTCGCGCGGCATCCTTCGCCGCCTGAACCACAGCAGCCTGCACTGTGCGCAGGTTGTTTTCGATATCTTGATCGTTCATTGCCGTTTTCACGTGTGTTTTCTTGACAGTCCTGCCCAGGCCGGGAACCGTAGCGCCATGACCCTAGCATCGCAAAGCGCCATCCTCAATCGACGGTTCCGACGCAAACGGCGGATTATTGACTGCGACAATGGCGGGGCTGTCTTGCCCACGGCAATCCTGATGACGGACGAGGCGCGACTGCCCGATCCAGAAGCCGCAATCAAACGCCTGCCACTTGGGGCTGCGGTCATCCTGCGAAACTACCACGACCCAAATCGCGAGGATTTGGCGGTGCGCCTTCTGAAGGTTTGCCACAGGCGGGGG
>JAPHTL010000095.1 GCA_026193355.1 Rhodospirillales bacterium | reverse complement strand
CGGAAGGCCAACGCCTCGACAAAAAGGATCAGCGCCTGAAGGGGTTGTCGCAGATCGTGGCTGGCGGCCGCCAGAAAGTGCGTCTTGATCCGAACCGCCTTCTCCGCATTTTCCTTCGCTGCCTCAAGTTCATTTTCCACAAGTTTGCGGTTGCTGATATCGTAAATCCAACCAAGGAGCGCTGGCTTGCCCCCGTATTCGATCGGACGGCCGGACGCCAGCACCCACTTTTCCGTCCCATCGACACCTTTTACGAGAACCTCGCAGTCGCTGAATGCACCATCCTTCTTGACCATATCAAGGATGGCAAACCTGTCGTTCGGGTCCGCGTAAAAATCAAGGGCATCAACCCCCTCCAGGGTTTTCCCCACATGACCAAACATCTCCTGCACACGGGCGTTGGCGAAGAGGAAACAACCGCTTTCCATCTCGGTGACGATGACGCCAATCGGGCTTGCATCGAACAGCTCCCGCATACGGGCCTCACTGGCGCGCAACGCCTCGGCGCGCAGGATGGCTTCCTCCGCGCGTTTGCGTTCAGATATGTCTCGGGCGACAACGACCCGCGCCTGATTGCCGTGGTAGTGGACCAACTTTCCCTGCATTTCGAGTGGCTTTAAAACGCCATTCTTGGTGACGCCAAGGACTTCGTATGGTTCTTCATACCCAGCCTGAAGCTTCTCCATGATCAACGGGTGGCTTTCGGGGGCAAAAAGCTTCCAAGCGCTCATGCCGATCAGTTCTTCCCGGCTGTAGTCAGATATCGTCGTCATGGCATCGTTGACATCCACGATGATGCTGTTTTCATGGATGACAATCGCCTCGAACGACGCCGCCGACAAACGGGAATAACGATCCTCGCTCTCCCTCAACAGACGCTCGGCCTCTTCCAGCCTGCGCTTTCCTGGAAAAAGAGCCGCCAACAATCCCTTGCCTCGTTCCCCTGCCACTAAGCCTCCCCCGTGCGAATCATCCCGGACCACAAGACCCGACCGAGAACAACAGATGAAACATTATCGGAGAAGCCTGTCATGGGCCACACAGATCAGCCATGACCGCAACAGGATCAGAAAGCGGGGGATTCAGTCAGAATCAGGCATCAACAGCAAATGACGAAGAGACGCTGTTGCTTGCGAATGCAACCTCTGCAATGCGGTAGGCCGCCGAGGCGGAAGCAGCAGGAATGATCCCGAAAGGATTCGAACCTGAATCGGCCTCGGATGCTTCGCGGCTTTCTTCGAGTTTTTCTTCGCGAAGCTGTGCTTCGGCCTCGGCCTTGGTTCTCTGCGCCTGCGCCGCTACGGAACGGTCCTGCGCCGACGGTTCGGCGGGCGCAAGGGCAGCACGAATGACGACCTCCATCTTGGCGATGGTCGCCTCCGGCGTACTTTGCGGCGATGCATCGATGGAAACCTCGCCCGAAACGGCGTAACGCTTGCCATCCGGCCCCTGCGTATATTGATAGACGGGCAGGCCGGTATACGGCCCCCCAGCGGCGGCATGGGCGCGTTCGTGCCTTTTTACCTCGGCGTCCTGCCTGCGCAGTGCAGCGACAATAGCCTCTTCCTTATCCGTCAGTTCTCCGAAAAGACTGCCGCCCTGGTTTTGTGCGGAATCGCCACGCTGGTCCGCGCCCTGACCGGAAGTTTGATCTGCGTTGCTTTCAGCGGAACCATCACCTTTTTGCACGGGGGTCGGAAAACCAGAAACGGGGCGCGCGGACGCCTCGTCGAAACTCGGCGCAACCGTTTTGACGGGAGGCGAGTGTTCAACAGGGGCCCGAAGATTCGGCCCAGCCAGTCCGGCCCATTGGGACAAGGATATGGAAACGCCTTCAACAGCCATTGATCAGCCAACCTTCCGCACTGCTGTGGCGATCGTAAGGTGGAATCTGGAATCGGTCAAATCAGAGGAATTTGAAGCACAAAGACAAAAAGATCTGTTACATCAAAGTAATTGTATAATAAATTGATTTATCAGAATATTTCGAATTATTAAAAGGGTGTGATGGCGACCCCGGCAGGACTCGAACCTGCAACCGTCAGCTTAGAAGGCTGATGCTCTATCCAGTTGAGCTACGGGGCCGCAAGGCCGGGCGTGGCCCGAAAACAATCAGCGCACCCGGTCGAACCGAAAATTATCCGAGTAATTTTTAGGCCTGATCAGACGCTCACGCGGCGCGGCAACATGGAAGTTGATCCGCTCCTTTTTTGCGTAAGCGACGGCTTCCTCGCGCGTCTTGAAGCGAAGACGGATCTGCTCATGCGTGTCGCCGCCGCCGACCCACCCCATAAGGCCATCAGCCTTCTGCGCACGACCGGGTTCGTATTCGAGCACCCATTCGTGGGTCTTACCCCTGCCCGACTGCATGGCGTTCTTTGACGGTCGATAGATACGTGCTTCCATCCTGGCCATTCCCTTTAAATGTCACCCGGCGACGCCACGCGCGTCGGGGTTAATGGTCGGGGAGACTGGATTCGAACCAGCGACCCTCTGCTCCCAAAGCAGATGCGCTACCAGACTGCGCCACTCCCCGGCACTGAGGTCCTTCCGGTTATTAGGTACTTTCTGCGTTTCACGCAAGCATACCGTCATTTCTTTGCCTGGAAAACGTTATGACGCACCCGGCTCCCCACACCGATGCCCAAACCTTCGGCTGTGCCGGCGTTGACTTCCAGAACGGCGCGGGCCGGTGCCGGCGAGCGTATAACCGCCGTTGAAAACGGGACGGTATTCTCCGCCACCCCGACAACCAGCCCATTACCTGAGATGAAAATCATGTCCAGAGAAACAGGCGTGTCCTTCATCCACATGGCGACAGGACGCTCATCGCCGAAATCGAACAGCATTCCTGCGTCGGAAGGGAGGGATTGCCGAAACATCAGGCCGCGGGATCGTTGGGATTCCGAAGAGGCGAGCTCAACACGGAAAAGATGTTCACCTTTTTGGGTTTCGACAACAAGACTTGAGTAGGCGTATTGTCCTGACTGCCCCGCCCGCCCTGCCGGGCCATCGGCAAACGCAGAAAGGCGAAGTGACGGAAGCGCAACGATAAAAGCCAGCGTTGCGGCGGCAATAACACTGCGCAAGATAATGTTCCGTAGCACCATAAAATTTACGTACCTTGCAGAACGCAATCTGAGATAATACCTGTAACTACGAGTGGGTTTAATGATTTGTCCACACGCATGAATAAATCAAGCGGGAGAGCCTTGCGCCCATGGAATTTTCATTTGTAACCGCCCTGATCGGTTCCGTTGTCGCGCTGGGAGTCCTCTCCGCGTCCTTCACCTACCTTTCCTTCGTTGTCAGGGGGATGAGCGAACTCAGGTGGTGGGCGGCAGGCTGCGCAGCGGCGGCGCTTGACTACCTGTCCATCATGCTCGCATCGGACATTGCGCCGGGTCTTTTCCTGCCGCTTCAGGAAGGTCTTCACATCTTTTTCGTATCGGCGCTGCTGATCGGCGTCCTCAGACTGCTGGGCAGGCCCGTCCCCTACCTGTTGCTGTTGAGCATAGGCATCGTCATGGTGGCGATTGGCGTTGTTTCAACAATAACAAACCCCTCGTTTTTGCTTCGCAGCCTGCCGCTCAGCATCACGGCGGCGGGCATGACCGTTTATGCGGGCTATCTGCTTCTCAGGCAAAGCCCGGAATACGGCGAGCCGGGATACGCCTTCGCGGGCGTCGCTTTCCTCTTATGGTCCGTCGTTCGTTTCAGTTATTCGTTTCTTGCCCCCGTGCCATGGTTCGCCCCATGGGGATATATGGCGGCCCACACCTTCGCCATGGCCATGGCCATCGGGCTGATCATCACCGTCCTGGAGAAACTGCGTCACCACGCCCTTGCTGCGGAAGCGACGGCCAGCCTGGAAAAGGAGCGTGCTGAACAGGCCAGCCGCGCTAAAACACGTTTTCTGGCGGCCGCCAGCCACGACCTGCGGCAGCCCCTGCAAGCGATGACCTTCTTCACAGCAACCCTTACCGGCGCGAAGGATGAAGCCGAGCGTCACAACATCGCCGAAAAGATCGAGCGCTCACTCAGCGCCCTTGGCGGCCTTGTTAACAGCATGCTTGATATCTCCAAGCTTGAGGCGGGACTGGTCGTCCCTGACAAAAGAACCTTTCCGCTTGGCCCGATGATTGAAAAGCTGGCGCACGAAAACGGCCTCATGGCCGAAAACAAGGATATCCGCCTTTGTTCGGTCGCGACGAGCGCCTGGACCAACAGCGATCCGGCGTTGATCGAGACCATCTTGCAGAATTTGCTGTCGAATGCCGTTAAATACACGGATTCAGGAAAAATTCTCGTTGGCGTTCGGCGTCGGGGGGCGAATATCAGGATCGAGGTCTGCGACACCGGGCGTGGTATTCCCCTCCGGCATATCGAAACAATTTTCGAAGACTTTCAGCAGCTTCCGGCCGCCAAGGCCGATCAACGCCCCGGCCTTGGCCTTGGTCTTTCCATAGTCAACCGTCTGGCAAGGCTTCTCGGCCACAAAATCACGGTTCAATCAAAACCCGGTAAAGGGTCGGTCTTCGCGCTGGAGGTTCCCCTTGCGCAGGCAACATCCGAAGGGGCGAGTTCGTCCGAGAAATCACCAGCATCACTTTCAGGAATGAGAGTCGTCGTTATTGAAGACGACCCGGAGGTGCTGGAATCCCTGGACCTCTTGCTCACCCATTGGGGAGCGAACGTCACAACGCATGACCCGAGTACAGGGACGACAGAAGCGCATATTCTTTCAACCGATCCCGACATCATCATTTCCGATTACGGACTCATCCCAGGCACCCTGACCGGCGTTGAAATGATCGAAAAAATCAGACGTTCGACAGGACGAAAAATCCCGTCCTTGCTGATCACCGGGGATACTTCCGGCGAAAGCCTCAAGATAATTGAAAAATCAGGTATACGGTCGCTTCACAAACCGGTTGCGCCTGACACCCTTCGCAAGGCTATCGATTCACTTTTGGGCTAATCGACAACGTCCATTCCTGGAACTTTCCACTGTGTGAAACAGTTTCTCTGGAAAGGCGTTTCCCGTGCGTTGACCGTTTGCAATACCACATGTGAAAAAGGTATTGTCCAAACGATAACAGACCGCACGACGAAACCGCAATCTGGGGGGGTAAAACGCAGTGCTGCGCTCACTAAGCCTCGGTGCCGTTCTTTTCGCTACCTGGCTGCTTTTGTCGGGCTTTTATGACGACCCCCTTCTGCTTGGCCTTGGCGTCGTATCGACGGTTCTTGTCGTTTATATCGCGCACCGGATGGACGTCATCGACCACGAAGGGCATCCCGTTCAACTCAGTTTTGGCGGTGTCATGTACTGGCCGTGGCTGTTGTGGGAGATCGTCAAATCGAATATCGGTGTGGCCAAGGTGATCCTGTCGCCATCCATGCCTGCAACCCCCGTTTTCTTCAAGATCAAATCCAGCCAGAAAACAGATCTGGGCAGAACCATCTACGCCAATTCCATAACACTGACTCCGGGGACGATCACCGTCGCCATTGATGGAGAGGACTTCCTCATCCACGCGCTGACCCGGGAAGGTGCGAAGGGCGTCATGAGCGGAAAGATGGATCGCAAGGTCAGTCGCCTTGAAGCCCCTTCCGAGACACCGGCCTGATGTTTGGCGCGGTTGCAGCAGCACTTCTCGTTGCCATGGGAATGGCGATCATCCGGGCGCTCAAAGGGCCGACGGTTTTTGACCGCATCCTTTCGGTCAATACATTCGGAACCAAGACCGTCCTTCTGATCGCCGTGATCGGATTCCTTCAGAAACGCCCCGATTTTCTGGACATCGCCCTCGTCTATGCCCTGATCAACTTCATTACAACGATCGCGGTTCTGAAATTTTTCGAGTTCAGCCATCTGGGCACACCGATCGGCGAAGAGGAGGCGGAGGACCTGTGACGACCACCCTCCTCGATGTAATCAGCTGGGCCTTTCTTCTTATCGGCGGGGCCTCCGTGATTATCGGAACGCTGGGCATTCTGCGTCTGCCCGATGTCTACACGCGCATGCATGCCGCCAGCATCACCGATACCCTTGGCGCCGGAATGATCGTCGCCGGGTTGGCGATCCAGGGTGGCTTTTCCCTTGTCTCGGCAAAACTTTTCCTGATCTTCGTGTTCCTGTTGTTCACCAGTCCTGTATCGACCCACGCGCTGGCCAAAGCGGCATTGACGGCGGGAGTTACCCCCGCAGGCACGGACAGGAAAAGTGGAAAGGGAGCCGAGGCGCCATGAACATCATTGATGTCGTTCTGTTGGCGATGATGGTGATTACCGCCCTTGCAGTTGTCCGCATGCGCAACCTTTTCGCCGCCGTCATGTTGTTGGGGATTTTCAGCCTTCTTTCCGCTTCCCTCTACGCGCTTCTGGACGCGGTTGATGTCGCATTCACCGAGGCAGCCGTCGGCGCGGGCATTTCGACCGTTCTCATGCTGGGGACACTGGCCCTGACCGGAGAACGAGAAAAAAAGCCTCATCGCCCCGCCTGGCTGCCGCTGGTGGTGGTCGTTGTGACCGGGGCCGCACTTCTGTACGGAACCTTCGACATGCCGCTCTACGGCGACCCCAACGACCCCATCCACAAGCATGTGGCAGACCGATACATTGAGCGCTCAGGTCAGGAAGTAGGAACGCCGAATATCGTCACCTCGGTCCTTGCCAGTTACCGTGGCTTCGACACCCTTGGCGAGGTCACCGTCATCTTCACCGCAGGTGTGGGGGTTCTGGCGCTTCTCGGGCGCGGGGCGCTTTCCCGCCGCAGGCGTTTGAACAAAGAGGATGATCGATGAAGCGCAAGCCCGTTCTCCGCGTCTCCACCAAGCTTCTGACGCCGTTTATCCTGCTTTTTGCGCTTTATGTGCAGTTTCACGGTGACTACGGCCCGGGCGGCGGGTTTCAGGCCGGTGTCATCTTTGCCTCCGCCTTTATCCTCTACAGCCTCGTCTTCGGACTGGAGACAGCCCAGAGGGTTCTGCCCGCAGCCATCCGGCGCATCCTGCTCGGGTCTGGTGTCCTGATCTATGCGGGAACCGGGATCGCCAGCATCCTCATGGGGGGAAATTTCCTCAATTACTCGGTTCTCGCCCATGACCCGTTGAGCGGCCAGCACCTGGGCATCATGCTGATTGAATTCGGTGTAGGCACCACCGTTTTCGCAGCCATGGTCATCATTTTCTTTACCTTCGCCGGGCAGTACAGGCGCGGGGGCCCCGATGGAAATTAATTTTCTTGGCCACTACAATTACTGGGTTGTCATCTTCCTGATGATGACAGGATTCTACGTGGTTATTGCGCGGCCCAATCTGGTCAAGAAACTGATCGGGTTGAACATTTTCCAGATATCCGTCTTTCTGCTTTACATCAGCATGGGCAAGGTCGATGGCGGTTCCGCGCCGATCCTAGCCGAAGGGATCAAGATTTTCTCCAACCCCCTGCCCCACGTCCTCATCCTGACCGCAATCGTGGTCGGCGTGGCGACAACCGCCCTTGGCCTTGCACTGGTTGTGCGCATCAAGGAGGCCTACGGCACAATCGAAGATGACGAGATTCAGGCGATGGAAGAGGAGATGGAGCCTTGATCTCCACCCATCTTCCAATACTTCAGGTGGTGATTCCGCTGATGGCGGCACCCCTTTGCATCATTGTCCGCCACCGGAATCTGGTTTGGGGAATGGCGCTGGCGATAAGCTGGCTGTCATTATTCATTGCTGCAGTTCTTCTCCAGCAGGTATCCGCCGAAGGAACCATTTCGTATGAAATAGGCGGCTGGCCCCCACCCTGGGGCATCAATTACCGGATCGACGCAGCCAGCGCCTATGTTCTCTTTATCGTGGCGGCCATCGGCGCGGTTGTCATGACCTACGCCAAGCCCAGCGTGGCGGCGGAAATCGCCGGGGATCGCATCTATCTGTTCTATACATGCTTCCTCTTGTCCCTGACCGGCCTTCTGGGCATGACGATTACCGGTGACGCCTTCAATCTTTTCGTATTTCTGGAAATTTCATCCCTGTCCTCCTACGTGCTGATCAGCCTTGGACGGGACAAACGCGCCCTGACGGCGTCCTATCGCTACCTGATTCTTGGCACGATTGGCGCGACCTTCTACGTCATCGGCCTCGGTCTGATGTACGTGATGACCGG
>JAPHTL010000039.1 GCA_026193355.1 Rhodospirillales bacterium | reverse complement strand
TGAACCGCGTCGGGCTGGGCTACATCCACATCGGCCAGCAGGCCACCACGCTTTCGGGCGGCGAGGCGCAGCGCGTCAAGCTGGCGAAGGAACTGTCGCGACGCGCCACCGGCAAGACGCTCTACATCCTTGATGAACCGACGACCGGGTTGCACTTCGACGACGTGCGCAAATTACTCGAGGTCCTCCAGGCCCTCGTCGATCAGGGCAATACCGTCCTTGTCATCGAACATAACCTGGAGGTCATCAAGACCGCCGACTGGATCATCGACATCGGCCCCGAGGGCGGGGAAAAAGGCGGGCGCATCGTCGCCGCCGGAACGCCCGAGGATGTCGCCGGAACCGCCGGATCGTTCACCGGCGAATACCTTGCGCCGCACCTGAAGAAGCGGAGCGGCAGGGCGTAGGGGACGGTCACGCCGCCTTTGGGCGGGGAACCTTGAAGATGGAAACCGCGATCCAGACATTCCCGGCAAAGTACAGGCCGTGGATCAGGTAGAGCGCGGCGCGAATCAGGACCGTGGCGGTTTTTGAATCCTCAAGCGGTGCGATCATGTGAATGATCGATATCGCCGCCACCGTGGAGGCCAGCGCGAAGATGCTTCCCGCCCCTGCCAGCCACCGGCCCAGCAGGACGCGCCTCCACATGAAGGCGAAGCCACCGACCGCATAGAGGAAATGGGCGAAAAATATGACCGGCAGATCATAATAATGCGCGGCCAGAAGCCAGTGGCCCGCAAAAGTCGACAAGAGAAGAATCAGGGGGAAGAAGCCCGACCAGCCCACAACAATCCGCCCCAGGGTATGGGCATCGCGTATGTCTAGCGCCTTGATGGACCCGAACATTGTCTTCTCCCGCATCAAATGGTTGGCAGACATTCGTTTGCCCGGCCCCGACTGTCAAGCCTCACACGCATCTGTGAAGGACCGTAACCGATCAGGGCAAACATTAGACTATATTATAATAATGTAATATGATGCGCGGCCAAGAGAGGGAGGGTCTCTTGCTAAACGAACAGGTCGCTCGCAATGCGAGCCGCGCCAGTTGCCTTCTGAGGGCAATGGGCAATGAATCCAGGTTGATAATCCTTTGCCGTCTTATCCGTGGCGAAAAAACGGTCGGGGAACTGGTCGAGGAAGTCGGCCTGAGCCAATCCGCACTATCACAGCACCTTGCGGTGCTGCGCGATAACGGACTGGTCAGAACGCGTCGTTGCGCCCGGCTGGTTTACTACTCGCTCGACAGTGAAGAATCGGCCGCCGTAATCGAAACCCTCTACACGCTTTATGGAGAAGGCGGTTAGCTGATCGTTTGCAGCTATCCACACAATTAATCAACAAAGCACTTGCCCCGCCAGCCTTCTGTGTGCGAGCCATCTTCCATGCGAAGCACACTGTTTACGATTTCGGCCCTTCTGCTCGGCGCGGGCGCGATAAACCTCGGGCTTGGCCTTCAGGTCTCGCTTCTCGGACTGCGCGCCGGGATCGAAAATTTCTCGACCGTCATGACCGGCCTGATCATGTCGAGCTATTACGTAGGCTTCATTGTGGGAAGCATCGGCGCTCCGCCGATCATCCGAAAAGTCGGCCACATTCGAACCTTCTCTGTTTTCGCATCGCTTGCTTCTGCCGCCGCCCTGTGTCACGCCGTCTTCCTTGATCCGGTCTGGTGGATCGTTTTGCGCGCCCTGACTGGCCTGTGCTTTTCCGCACTTTCATTGGTAACGGAAAGCTGGCTGAACGAACGCTCGACAAACGCCACCCGGGGCGCCCTTCTTTCCTCCTATTTCATCACCATTCTCGGCGCGACTGCCCTTGGACAGGTACTCCTGATGCTTGCGCCGGTCGCCGGATACGACCTGTTCGTGCTGGTTTCCGTCATCATTTCGGTGGCCCTGATACCGGTCGCCCTGACCTCGACACCGATGCCGGTCAACATCGAACCCACCCGCATGAGGCTGGGGCGCTTGTTCAACTCATCACCGATCGGCGTCGTTGGCTGCCTCGGCGCGGGACTGGGAACCGGCGCCTTCTGGGGCCTTGGCGCCGTTTACGCACAGGGCATCGGCCTGCCAAAGTCGGAAATCGTGGCCTTCATGACCTTCGTCGTCGTCGGAGGGATGGTTGCGCAGTGGCCCTTCGGCCGCCTGTCCGACCGTATCGACAGGCGGTGGGTGATTGCTGGCATGTCGATCGCAATGGGCCTGATCGGAACCGTCATCACGACCAGGGTCATATCCGAACCTCCCTGGCTGTTCCTGATCGCCGCAACCGCCGGAGGTGTTCTGCTTCCGCTCTACAGCATCTCGATCGCGCACACGAACGATCAGATGGAAGCGAAGGATTTCGTCCCCGCAAGCGCGACGCTTTTGCTGGTGTTTGGCATCGGGGCGGCGGCAGGACCTTTCATCGCCACCCTGTTCATGCACTACGCTGGACCGGAAGGGCTTTTCATCCACGCGGCCACAACATCGGCCCTTGTCGGCCTGTTCGCCCTTTACCGTATGGCCCTGCGGCCCGCATCGCCGAAAGATGAAACAACCGAATTCACCGTTATTCCCCAAACGACGGTCATGGCCATCCAGATGGACCCCCGCGCCGAATACGAAGAAGAGGTGGATCAGGGGGAAGCAATGGAAAGGCCGGACGCCTGAACGGCGACCGGCCCCAAATGAAAACGTCTGGTATCGTTATTAGCGGACGACCATCACCGAATTGTATGAGGTTTCCATCACCTTGAAGGCGACGCTGCCCATGAAGAAGCGTTCGAGCATTCCCTTGCCCGTATCCGAAACGACGACAAGGGAATAATCCGGCCCGGCCTCGACGATCTCGCGCACCGGGTCGCCGACACGGACCATGGCCTCCACAACTTCGATTCCCAGAACATCAAGGGCGGCCTTGGCGTCCGCCACCGCCTTTTCCGCTTCGGGCCGGCTTTCCTCGTCCGAGGCGATGGAGATCAGGGAAATGGGACACTTGCACCGGCTGGCGAGATAGGCGTCGCGGCGAACCGCGTCCATCGATTGCGGCGAACCGTCGGTGCAGATGAGGTGTCCACTGCCGATCGACAGCTCGCGCGCCACGATCACCGAACAGGGCGCATTGAAAGCGATCTTCTCGGCGACGGCGGGATCGCGGAAGCTTTTCGTCCTGCCCGTCCGCCAGCGCTCCGACGCGCCGAGGATCACGAGATCGTAGTGATTGAGCTCGAACTGGTCGAGGATGCCGCGGGCGATGCTGGGCGCCACCTTCAGCTTCAGCACCACTTCCTTGCCGCCGGGGCCGATGTATTCGATCTTGTTGTCGCCCAGCGTGCTTCCCGAAATATCGACATGGGTGAACTTCTCCTGCCAGTCCATGCTCATGACGCCCAGTTCACAGAGCAAGTCCCTGCCCTGCTTCAGATAGCGGATGCCCGGAAGGTCAATCCCCCAATCCATCATGTTCTGTCTGGCGACATTCACCTGCAACCCGCCGGAACGAAGACCCTGATCGATCGGCCGTACATAAAGCAGGATGATATCGGCATCGACGCCGCCACCCAGCTTGGCCGCATACCGCAGCCCCCGATACGATTCGTCCGAACCGTCGATACACACCAGGATGCGGAAGCGGTCCTCTTCGCCTTCGTGGACCTGATCGGTGTTTTCTTCTGACATTCTTTTCGCTCTCCCTACCCGACGACTAGCTCAACATTGGCCAGTACACGGCCGCAGCGCCAAGCATAACGACCGTCGACATTACCGCCATCTTCCACCCCACGGTAAGGAAGTCGGTCGTCTTAAGATAGCCGGAAGAATAGACAATGGTACAGGCCGGCGTTCCCACCACCGTCAGGTAGGCGAAGGCCGATGAAACGGCGGTGATGAAGCCGATAATGATCGGGCTTTCGTCGGCCACAACAGCCAGTTTCAGGACGATTGGCCCAAGAACGGCCACGGCCGCGCCATTGGACATCGTGTTGGTCACACCGGTTGTCAGAACGGACACAGCCGCCCACAGGCCGATACCCTGATCCGCGCCGATGGGAGTCAGCAGCGCGAGGAAGGATTCGGCCACCCATTTCGCGGCCCCCGTGTCCTTCATCTGCACACCCAGGGAGATTGCCGCCGCATAGAGCAACACGACGCCCCAGTTCACGCCGTTGTTGACGTCTTCCCACTTGACCAACCCGATGGCCAGGAAGGTCGCAGCGCCGAGGATCGCCACTGTCCCCATACCGATCTGGCCGGAAAAGAAAATCCAGCCCAGAAGAATAAGGAAAAAGAGGGTGATGGTGACCCAGTCACTGACCTTCATGGAACCCTGTTCCGCGATCTGGGTGCGCAGCTTGACCACCGCACGGGAAAGATCGCTGTATTCGGGGCGGAAGGTAAACAGCAGTATCAACGTCACGAAGGGAAGCTGCAGCAGGAACATCGGGTACGCGTACATCATCCACTTCATGTAATCGATCAGGTACTTGTAGGTTTCCGGATTCGTCGGATCGTAGAAAAAGTCTTTCCAGTAACCGATCATGATGGCGTTTCGCGCGCCACCCGAGGGCGTACCGATGCCAGCGACAGAGCAGCCGTAGGAAATCGAGAACAGCAGGACAGCGGCCAGATTGCGTACCTTTTTTGGATCGTCGGACGTCAGGGAAATCAGGGTGATGCCCACCGGAAGCATCATCGCTGCAACGGTGTGTTCACCAACGAAAGAAGCGAGAACACCGGAAACCACCGAAATGCCAAAGGCGATCCAGGCCGTTTTGGTTCCCGTCATCCGAACGATGAGAAAGGCGATACGCTTGTCCAGCTTCTGTTTGACCACAGCCACCGCAAGCATCAGCGAACCCATGATGAACAGGACGGAATCCTTCATCAGGCTCCGCGCCACATCCGTCGAATCCAGTCCCAGCAAAAGGACCTGAGCAACAATGATCATCAACGCCACGGTCGGCAGCGGCACCGGCTCCGTCACAAAAAGTATTGTCGCCACGACTGACATGGCGAGAACCTTCATGGCTGGCCCCGACATACCTTCGGGCAACGGCATGAGAATCAACCCGGCACCGACCGCAAACGCGATGAACAACCACCGCTTTTCCCAGAAAAAATAGAGATTTCTTCGGAACCGATTGAGAATCTGCTTCGCCGGGTCCCGGCGTTTCAAGCCCGAACGAAGGGCTTTAAGATCAACCTTGCGGCGCTTTCCCGGAGAGGCGGAGCCCCCCTCAGTCACATCGGTGCTGTCGGTCACGGCAATATTCTTTCGTTTCGATCGTGGATTCGGCCTTCTTTATTACATTTTACTAATGTTTTTTGCAACGCCGAACCCGTACCCGGCGAAGGGATATATGCCTTTCCACACCGGAAAACCGATACGACGCAAGGGGTGTCAGGCCATTATGGAATCGCGGATGGCCTTGATCGTCTTGGCGTAATCGTCACCCGAGAAAACGGCGCTTCCGGCCACCAGAACGTCGGCGCCCGCTTCAACCACGGATTTGGCTGTCTTTGGATTGACGCCGCCATCGACCTCAAGCTCGATTTGACGGCTGCCGATCATTTCGCGGATGCGTTTGATCTTGTCGAGCGCCGAGTTGATGAACCCCTGCCCGCCGAAGCCCGGATTGACCGACATGACGAGGATCAGATCAAGATCGTCGAGAACGTATTCGAGAACGGATTCGGGCGTGTGGGGGTTGAGCGACACGCCGGCCTTCTTGCCCATGCCCTTGATCGCCTGCAACGAGCGGTGAAGGTGCTTGTCCGCCTCGGCGTGAACCGTGATCAGGTCGGCCCCGGCCTTCGCGTAATCTTCCAGAAATGCCTGCGCCGGATCGATCATCAGGTGTACATCGAACAGCTTGTCCGTATAGGAGCGGATGCACTTGATGATGGGCGGGCCAAACGTGAGATTCGGAACGAAATGTCCGTCCATGACATCAATATGGATGTAGTCGGCGCCTGCCACGTCAACGGCGCGCACTTCCTCGCCCAGACGGGCGAAGTCGGCGGAAAGAATACTTGGGGCGATCTTGATTGTCATTTCGTCCTCGATGCCGTTTCAGCTTCAATGAGCTGTTTTTCGTTGGAACGTCAGGGCGGGGTCGGGTCATCCCTTCCCCGCCCAGCCGATCAGTTGACCTTCGCGTCAAGCGCGCCGGACTCGTACTGCTGGAACATGGTTTCCAGCGAAGCCACCTTGATTTTTGACGCCTGTCCGGCAGAGCCAAAGGCCTCGTAACGCGCCTTGCAGATGCCGCGCATGCCCTTGGTTGCTTCCGCCAGGAACTTGCGGGGATCGAAGTTGGACTTGTTGTCGTGCAGGTGCTTGCGGATCGAACCTGTCGACGCCATGCGCAGATCGGTATCGATGTTGACCTTGCGCACGCCTGACTTGATGCCCTCGACGATCTCGTCCACCGGGACGCCATAGGTCTGTCCCATGTCGCCGCCGTAATCGTTGATGATCTTCAGCCAGTCCTGCGGCACCGAGCTGGAGCCATGCATGACCAGATGCACCGACGGGATGCGGGCGTTGATTTCCTTCACCCGGTCGATACGCAGAATCGCACCGGTCGGCTTTTTGGTGAACTTGTAGGCGCCGTGCGAGGTGCCAATGGCGATGGCCAGCGCATCAACGTTGGTCTTCTTGACGAAGTCCGCGGCCTCATCGGGATCGGTCAGCATCTGGTCCATGTCCAGGGTGCCTTCCGCGCCGATACCGTCTTCCTCGCCCGCCTGTCCGGTTTCCAGCGAACCGAGGCAACCCAGTTCGCCTTCCACCGACACGCCACAGGCGTGGGCCATATCGACCACGCGGCGCGTGGTCTCGACGTTGTAGTCGTAGGAAGACGGGGTCTTGCCATCGGACATCAAGGAGCCATCCATCATCACCGAGCTGAACCCGGACTGGATCGAGCGCTGGCAGACTGCCGGGCTGGTTCCATGGTCCTGATGCATGCAGATGGGGATATGCGGATAGGCCTCGATTGCCGCGAGGATCAGGTGGCGGAGGAACGGTTCGCCAGCATACTTGCGCGCACCGGCCGAGCCCTGAAGGATCACGGGGCTGTCGGTCTCGTCCGCCGCTTCCATGATGGCTTTCACCTGCTCCATGTTGTTCACGTTGAACGCCGGAAGGCCGTAGCCGTTCTCGGCGGCGTGATCAAGGAGCTGACGCATGGATACGAGAGGCATTGTTTTCTTTCCTTTCCTTAGAGCTTTCGCCTGTACGGCCTGAGCCTACAGAAGTTTCTTCGCGGCTTTCACCACGTTCTCGGCGGTGATGCCAAAGTGCTTGTAAAGTTCCGGTGCAGGGGCCGAAGCACCGAAGCCGGTCATACCGACAAAGGCGCCCTTTTCGCCGAGATAGCGATCCCAGCCCATACCGAGAGCCGCTTCGACAGCGACACGGACCGTTTTGGGACCGAGCACCTTGTCTTTATAAGCCTTCGACTGCCCTTCGAACAGTTCCCAGCAAGGCATCGAGACGACGGCCGTGGGGATTTTACGCTTCTGCAGCATGTCGCGGGCTTCCATGGCGATGCTGACCTCGGAACCGGTGGCCAACAGGGTCACCTTGCGGTCCCCGCCTTCGGCCTCGGCCAGAACATAGGCGCCCTTGGCCGAAAGGTTCTGGTTGGTGTGCTTTGTCCGCACGGTCGGCAATCCCTGACGCGAGCAAATCATGCCCGAAGGCGTCTTCGTTGTGCTGAGCGCCGAAGCCCAGCATTCGGCCGCCTCGACCGCATCTGCGGGGCGATAGACGTTGAAGTTGGGCATGGCGCGCAACGAGGCGATGGTTTCAACAGGCTGGTGGGTCGGGCCGTCTTCGCCCAGACCAATGGAATCATGGGTCAGGACATAGACCACCCGCTGTTCCATCAGCGCCGAGAGGCGGATCGAACCGCGCATGTAATCGGCGAAGACGAGGAAGGTGCCGCCGTAGGGGATAAACCCGCCATGCAGGGCCAGACCGTTCATCACCGCCGCCATGCCGTGTTCGCGCACACCATAGTGGATGTAACGCCCATCAAAATTCCTGGCGCTGACCGACGGTGTGGTGGCCTTGGTCAAGGTATTGACCGATCCGGTCAGATCAGCGGAACCACCGATCATTTCCGGAATTTCGGCGGTCAGAACCTCAAGCGCCGCGCCAGACGCCTGACGGGTCGCCAGCTTCGGTTTGGTCTTCGACATGTTCCGCTTGTGGTCGTTCACGGCCTTTTCCCAACCCTTCGGAAGCTGGCCGGAAACCACGCGATTGAATTCGGCGCGCTTTTTGGCGTCGAGCTTGGCAAGACGCTTTTCCCATGCGGTGCGGGCCTTGGCGCCGGCGGAACCGACCTTCTTCCAGGCGTCGACAACGTTCTTGGGCAGCTTGAAGGGCGGATGGTTCCAGCCCAGATCCTTGCGCATCGCCGCGATCTCGTCATTGCCGAGGGGCGCGCCGTGGGTCTTGTGGCTGCCGCCGAGGGTGGGCGCACCTTTGCCGATGACCGTCTTGCAGCCGATCAGGGTCGGCTTCGGGGACTTTTTCGCCTTCGCGATGGCCGCCTCGATCGCCTTGGGATTATGGCCGTCAACCGACAGAACTTCCCAGTTGCTCGCCTTGAAGCGCGCAAGCTGGTCGTCGGAAATGGTCAGGTCGAGCTTGCCGTCGATACAGATGTTGTTGTCGTCCCACATGACGATCAGCTTGCCCAGTTTCCAGTGGCCGGCCATCGAAATGGCTTCCTGGCTGATGCCTTCCATCAGGCAACCGTCACCGGCAATCACGTAGGTGTAGTGGTCAACCACGGCGTTGCCGTACCGCGCATTCATCATGCGTTCCGCCAGCGCCATGCCAACCGCGGTGGAGATACCCTGGCCGAGGGGGCCGGTGGTCATCTCGATACCCGGCGCATGGCCGTATTCGGGGTGGCCGGCCGTCTTGGCGCCAAACTGGCGGAAGTTGCGAAGCTGCTGCATGCTCATGCCGGCATAGCCGGTAAGATGCAGGAGCGAGTAAATCAGCATCGAGCCGTGACCGGCCGAAAGGATGAAGCGATCACGATCAGGCCAGTTGGGGGCCTTGGCGTCGAACTTCATGAATTTCGAATAAAGAACTGTCGCCACGTCGGCCATGCCCATCGGCATGCCGGGGTGGCCGGAGTTCGCAGCTTGCACCGCATCCGCCGAAAGGAAGCGGATTGCATTCGCCATATCCTTGTGAGTCGCCTTCGCAGTCATCGGTATCCCCTCTGTCTTGGTAAGATGTTTCGTTGTCAGATAGCGTGGTGGCCAAGCGCCGCCTTGACCATGTGATAGGCAATAAGCAATTGCGACAGGGCGAGCGGGTGGCTCATCGCCTGCCGGTCCTGATCGTCGGTGAAGCGGCCAACATTGTCGCGCAGGTGCGCCGCCTCGGGTATCAGGTTCCACAAAAGATCCTCAACCGCCTTGGCGCGGCGGTCGTCGATCTCGCCCGGAATTTCCAGGACATCGACCGGTTTGCCGTCGATATCCCTTTGAAGTTCAAGATGGATGCCGCTTTTGGCCCCGGCGTCCAGCACGGGGGTCAGATCGGGATGCGGCAGCGTCGGGCGCAACGTGTGGCGAACCGCGAGATGCGCGCCTGATTCATCGGATTGCCCGTCGGGTGGATAGAAACGAACGATGATGTCACCGAACGTCCGCTGCGGGACGACGTATTCAAGGCTATCCTCGTGTAGCTTCCCGATCATCGCGAGGGCCTGCTCGGGCGTATAGCCGCGTTCGCTGCAATCGCGCTTGACCTTCCACTTCTTCCGCAACTCCCCGGCCGGTTCGAGGAAGACCTTGACGTCGAAACAATTGCGCAGGTCGCGGGTGGTGTAACCGAGCATCCCCTCGACGATGATATATTCCCTTGGCTCCACATACTGCGGCGCTTCGAGCGTTCCGCGCCGGTGATCGTAAACAGGCTTGAGAACGGGCTGGCCGTCGCGCAGAAGGCGCAGGTGCTGACCCGCGACGTCGATGTAATTGGCCGCCGGGTCAAGGGGCGACATGCCGTTTTTCGCGCGTTCGGCCCGTGTGAACTTGTGATAATCGTCGGTGCGGAAATTGATGACGCGGTCGGGGCCGAGAATCTCCGTGATTCCCGCAGCCAGCGTCGTCTTTCCCGCCGCCGAATCGCCAACGATACCGAGAATGATCGGGCGATTGACGCGGCGTTCCGTTGGCATGTGCATCTCTCCCTTCCGCCTCAGGCCGCAGCCGACGAGGCGGCGACGCGCAGGACATCGTCGCGGTCATGATATGTCGTCAGAATCTGGCGGTCGCCGCGCGGACCGATCATGAAGCTTTGCGTCCGTTCATGAGAGCGCGAACGTTCGATGCCGTCAAACAGCAACCCGGTCGTTATTCCAGTGGCGCAGAAATAAACCTGATCGGAGGTCACCAAATCCTCCGCCCCGTACCATCGACTGGTATCGAGACCCGCGTCCTTCAACGCGCGGCGCTCTGACGGAAGCTGTGGATCGAGACGCCCCTTCAATTCGCCGCCCAATGCGCGAATGGCGCAGGCGGAAATGATGCCTTCAGGTGTGCCGCCGGTCCCCATCAGGGCATCGATCCCAGAATCCGGCGTGGCCGCCATCAGGGCGCCGGCGATATCGCCCGCAGGATAGAGGGCCACGCGGGCGCCGGCTTCGTGGATGCGTTCGACCAGTCCGCGGTGGCGTGGCTTTTCAAGCACAAAGATCGTCAGGTCCTCGACCGGCTTGTTCAGCGCGGCGGAAAGCTGGCGCAGGCGATCGCCGACCGGGGCGTGCTGATCGACCTTGCCAGCGGCCTGCGGCGGAACGACGAGTTTATCCATATAGAAGGTCGGACCGGGATTGAACATGGCGCCGCGCGGTGCGACCGCAATCACGGCCATGGCGTTGGTCATGCCCTTCGCCAGATAACTGGTGCCCTCGACGGGATCGAGCGCGATATCGTATTGGAGGGGTTCCGAGGAACGGCCGATCTGCTCGCCCACACGTAACAGGGGCGAATCGCTGCCCGATTCCTCACCGATGACGATCACACCGTTAATGGGCAGCGCACCGAGGGACCGCTTCATCCCTTCGACGGCGGCGCGAACACCTTCGTTCTGGCTGCCCCGACCGATCCAGCGATAGGCGGCGCGGGCCGCGGCCTCGGTGGTGGTCCGCAATGCATAGACGAAGTTTTCTTCACAAAGCCGGGTGTCCATCTGGGTGTCCATCTGGGGCATGGCGGCGATCCCTTTGCCTGCGGAGGTCACCTCCGCATCCCTGTCGTGATCACGCCTCGTCGTTCACTTCGCGTCGCCGTGATCACTCGTCGTTTTGTCGTTCCCCGGATTTCCGGGCGTTTGGCCCTATACGCTGCCTTACCTGCGGATCATCGCGGGTAGGCGGACGATTGCAAACACCCCCCCGGGGAGTGGCCCGCCCTCTTTCGGGCAGGGAATCGTCCCACCCGTTCAGGCAGTTAAAAACATCGCCCGATCCTACATGCGCGACTGGTTCTTCAAATAGCGCGCCACGGCCTGCGCCCGGTTGCTGACTTCCAGCTTTCCATACAGGTTCTTCAGGTGAAACTTGACAGTGTTGAGCGATATATCCAGATAGCCCGCGATCTGCGCGTTGGTGCTGCCGCGCACCAGCGACAGCAGTAATTCGTGTTCGCGTACGGTCAGCGTGGCCAACGGGTCGGCGGCCCCCTTGCGCATGTCCATGAAGGGAAACACCATGCGCCCCTCGTTGACGGCGATCAGCATTTCGACAAGCCGTTCCGGCACTTCGCTTTTGGAACAGAATCCGGCGCCACCCAGTTGCATGACCTGACGAGGGATGCCCGGTTCCGGGTTTCCGGTATAGACCACCACCCTGGGCGGGTTTTCACGTTCGCGCAGGGTTTGCAACACCCCGCGCCCATCCACGTAGGGCATGTCCCAACCGACGATGCCGATGTCGAAACAGAACCGGTCAACGGCTTCCAGAAAGCGTTCGCCATCGGACGCCGTCGCGACAAGGTTAAAACGGCCGTCCGACGTGAGGATATGAGTCAGCCCGCTGAGCACCAGCGGGCTCTTGTCACAGATCACGACATCAATCGCCGTGTTTTCCGGTTGCGCCATGATTTTCCGATCCCTGACGGACCAACGCGGCCCGTCCCCTGTTTCCTGTTCGCCTTCTTCTTGTTTGTTGCCTGTTTTTTGACCAGCAATTATGCAGGGCAGGCCCAATTCCGTGCGAACGAGGCGCATCATACATTAGATTTTTCTTATTTGACAACCTGATTCCCCGAAAATCCCACCCAAACGGGGTGGATAGTCACCACCCCATTGTAAAAATAGGGAAATAGGGTGGGTAACGGGTAGGTCTCGCAGGTGCAGCAAAACAAGGGCTGGCCGGACGGAAATGGCAAACCGGGAAAGCGGACAAAAAAAACCGGACCCCTGTTCGTGGGAATCCGGTGTCCGAGTCAAAAAATCAAAGGGGTGTCTCGTGGGAGACGGCTTATGTATAAGCCGTCTTTCCCCCACGCACAGTGACAGCCGTCACACCACGCGAAAAAAAACGCGGGCGTTCCAAAAAAGGCACATTTTGTGGG
>JAPHTL010000284.1 GCA_026193355.1 Rhodospirillales bacterium | reverse complement strand
TACGCATAACGACCGGGTTCAGGACGGCACCACCGGAAATGATGGTTCATGGGCCGCCCCTTCTTGCGTCAGTCGGTTTTGCCAGCGGCCTCGGGGGCATCCTCGAAACCAGCAATCGCTGCCGCATCATCACCGCCGAGGTCGTCAGCGACGCTCAGCACGTCCGCAGCGATTTCCTCTTCGGAATTCGGAACGCCGGTTTCGTCCTGGTGGGCCTCGATAAGGTCCATTTCGTCGGGTTCGGGTTCGTCGAATTCGACGTGCTTCTGCTGACCCTTGATGAGCGCTTCCGCAAGGTCATCACGGGAAACGGTTTCATCCGCGATCTCACGCAGTGCGACAACCGGGTTCTTGTCGTTATCGCGATCGATGGTCAACTGGGCTCCGGCGGAAACATCGCGTGCGCGCTGCGCGGCGATCATGACCAGATCGAAGCGGTTGGGAACCTTTTCGACGCAATCCTCAACGGTAACACGAGCCATTTATCTCGGTCTCCTGAAGGCTTTGGAAGAGCGCGGAAATATATACACCCGCACGGCAAACGCAAGGCCCACCTTGAACACTTCGCACAATAAAGCGAAAACAATGCCGCTTCACGCGTGTGCAGGGCGAAATTATTGCGTCCTCACTATGACTATATAATTGAAAAACAAAAGAATGCCAGTGTCCAGCGTCACGCGATCACGGGGCGGAAACGATGATTTCGACCATCTGCCCCCCAGGAAGGTCGCGAATCAGTTCTTCGGCCGTACGGTCAAGCACGGGATGTCGCCAATCCGGGGCGATCTCGGCGAGCGGATAGAGGACGAAACCACGTTCATGCATACGGGGGTGCGGAATGATGATGTCCCCCGCCCACGTCGATCCTGCCTCCCAACCCGCGACCATGTCACCGTAAGCAAGGATATCAATATCCATGACCCGCGCGGCGTTGGGGGCCCCGCGCATCCTGCCGAAATTGTTTTCAACCGAATGCAGGATGGTCAAAAGCGTTTCTGGCAGGAAATCGGTTCTGACGGACACCACCCCGTTAACGAACCACGGCTGGTCGGATACGGGAACGGGGGCGCTGCGGTACCAGCGTGATGACGCCAACACCTGAACACCCGACGCCTCAAGCATTCGCAATGCGGCCATACACCCGGACAGCGCATCACCGTATTTTTCCGTCGGCAGATTGGCCCCGATACCAAGCAAAATCAAAACGCTTCATCCGTCAACAAATGGTTGCTCCTTGCACAGTCAATGCGTCGGACATAGTTAATGTAACGCCTTGTGCGCCCGATTGTTTGGCCGTTTAATTCAAGGTCATAGTACGAACACATATTTCGAAAAAAATTATTCATTGAAGGAAATTTGAGATGGAGCATTTTTATCCTCAGGAGCGTGTTGCCCTGTTCATTGATGGGTCCAACCTGTACGCGGCGGCGAAATCCCTTGGCTTTGATATAGATTACAAGAAGTTACTCGACGTTTTTGCGGAAAAGGGTCGGCTTGTTCGCGCGTTCTATTACACGGCGCTGATCGAAGATCAGGAATACTCCCCCATTCGTCCGCTGGTCGATTGGCTGGATTACAACGGGTATACCATGGTCACCAAACCGACCAAAGAGTTCACGGACGCCACCGGACGCAGGAAGATCAAGGGCAATATGGACATCGAGCTTGCCATCGATGTCATGGAGATGGCGACGCACCTCGATCATATCGTCCTGTTTTCCGGGGATGGCGACTTCCGCCGCCTTGTCGAGGCCGTGCAGCGAAAGGGAGTCCGCGTAAGCGTCGTCAGCACCGTCAAGTCGCAGCCCCCGATGGTCGCCGACGAATTGCGTCGCCAGGCGGACTATTTTCTGGAACTGACGGACCTTCAGCCTGCAATCGCGCGAGCACAAGGCAACAGCAGGCCAGATTTGCCGAAGGAGCCCGCCAACAAGCCGGAAACCGATACCACGGCGGATGAGCCAATCGGCGCCGATGATCCGGAGGCATACCTCAGGACCGCGCCGCACATATAGGATACCCAGCCATGCCGCACGAACCGGTGTCGCCGGGAAAGAACTGTCCCGATTGCTCACGCCTGGTGGAATTCAGGGCCGAAAACAGCAAAGCCTTCCCCGACTGGCACAATGCCCCCGTGCCTGCGTTTGGATCGCTGGACGCGTCAGTGCTGATTTGCGGCCTTGCGCCGGGAAAACAGGGCGCAAACCGTACCGGACGACCGTTTACGGGCGATTTTGCCGGTGATCTTCTCTATCCCACGCTGCTAAAGAATGGTTTCGCCAAGGGAAAATACGGCGCGACACCCAACGACGGGCTTGAGCTGCTTGATTGCCGGATAACCAACGCCGTTCGCTGCGTTCCACCGGAAAACCGCCCGACAACGGCGGAAATAAAAGCCTGCAACCGATTTCTTCGCGATGAAATAGCGGCCATGCCCGGCCTGCGCGTGATCATAGCGCTTGGAACCATTGCCCATGGCGCGATTGTTTCGTCTTTCGGTTTTAAGAAAAGCGCGTTCCCCTTCAACCATGGTGGCATGCATACGCTGAATGAAAACATCCGCCTTTATGACAGCTATCATTGCTCCCGTTACAACACCAATACGGGACGCCTGACCCCCGAAATGTTCGACGCCGTGGTTCGTGCGGCAAGGCATTACGTGTCATCTCCGCCCAAATGACAATCGATTAAAGAAATCACGCACTGAAACAGCTTTCAGGCCGCGGCAAATCTGGTATATCCATTTTACCCGCTGCCTTTTGGAGTAATTACCGTGGAAATCGTTTGTCTAGACCTCGAAGGCGTCCTGATTCCGGAAATCTGGATCAATTTCGCGGAACGAACCGGTATTGCGGAACTTCGCAGGACGACACGGGACGAGCCAGATTACGACGTGCTTATGCGGCAGCGTCTGGAAATCCTCGACAGGAGCAAGCTGACCCTGAATGACATTCAGGCCGTTATCAACGATATGGGGCCACTCGAAGGGGCAAGAAACTTCGTCAACAGTCTCCGCGAACGCTTTCAGGTCGTGATCCTTTCCGACACGTTTTATGAGTTCGCCGAACCGATGATGCGTCAACTCGACTGGCCAACCCTTTTTTGCCACAGGCTAGAAGTCGATAATGACGGACGGATCGCCAACTATCGGCTGCGGATGCCCGACCATAAGCGTGAAGCCGTCAAGGCGTTTCACGAGCTCAAGTTCCACGTCATCGCCGCCGGCGATTCCTATAACGATACGAGCATGCTGAAAGAGGCCGATCAGGGCATCCTGTTCAAGGCGCCTGCAAACGTTATCGAGGAATTCCCCCAGTTCCCGGCTGTTGAGCGATACGAAGAACTGATGGCGCAGATTGAAAAGGCCAGCCCGCGGTTCGGGAAATGACCAAGATCGTCAACCTGGGTAAGGTCCGGAAAGAACGGGACCGCAGAAACAAGGAAGAAACTGCGGCCGTCAACCGGGTAAAGTTCGGGCGCACCAAGGCGGAAAGGCGCCGTGAGAGCGCTGAAAATGACCGCAAGGAAAGACTGCTAGACGGGAAGGGTCTGGAAGAATAAACCGCGCTATTTGACGCGGGACTTATCCTTCACCTTTGTCCGGATCCAGTAATTTGTGAAGATGAACGATCACGTATTTGACGTGCGCCTCATCGACGCGCGCGTGGCTTGCTGCGCGCCAGGCTTCCATGGCTTTTGCATGACTTGGATAGATCCCGACAACATCGAGGCTATCAAGATCAACGAATTCGGAACCCTTGGGGTCCTTGACCTCACCGCCAAAGACCAAGTGAAGCAATGGCTTGCTCATAGTCTCTCTCCGCCTGTCAAACGCCCGCCCTTATAGATCATACCTTCCCGTTTTCCCATAGAGAACGATACCAGACGGCTTGCTTTTCCATGTCTAAACGTATGTGTTGCAAATTATACTGTTTAATTATACAGTCTAATTGATCATTGCATCGCAGATGCTGCAGGGGAGGCGAAAAAAGATGGTTACGAGCACAGAGATCATTGAAATAACAGGCATATCTCGCGCCACTCTGAACAACTACATTGCGCTTGGCATATTGCCCAAACCGGAAATCCTCCCCCCTCCCCCTGGTCAGGGTCGCGCAAGGCGCGTTGGACACTTCCCTGATAGCGCTGTCGATATCATCGAAAAAGTCGATCAGATGAAAAGCCAGGGCAAGGCCATGGCGCAAATCGTCGAAGCCTTGTCGGACGATATGACGGGCTCAACATCGACAATGAACAAAAACGCCCCCCCCTCCTCCCTCATCCAGAAACACAACGGTCAACATCTCCGCCTGACACTGGAGCACATCGAATACCCCGCCTATCTCGTCAATCCGAAGTTTCAGGTCGAATGGTGTAACGACGCTGCGCAACGTGATGTCTTCGGCGTAGAAGCAGAACTTTCAAACGATATTACCGAGAGGGGCGTATTTCCGATGCTGGTCGGAAACGGAATGGTCAAGACGGCCGCCGAGGGTGAACGCCTGCTGATGTTTCATATGTCCATCGCGAAGAACCGCATGTCCAGTGCTTCGCTTCTTGCTTTCGGACAACCGATCGACCAAGCGGATGCCGACCTGCTTGCCGAGATGTACCACAAGGTCGGCGCCTTACCCAATGACGGTACGGTCCAGGAAATAGAGGTCGATCTTGCGGTGAACGGCGAAGCACCACGCCCCTATCGCGTTCATGCCTCTTTCTTCCGTGAAGGCATTTTCTTCACTTATCTGCCGCCACAGGACAATGGCGACACCCTTATGGACTTTCTGGCGAGGCGCGATCTTGTCATTCGCGACCTGCTACGGCACAGAAGCCCGTACCTGACCCCGGTCGCGGTTCTCGTTGCCGACCTTCAGGACTCGGTAAAAATATGCGCCGAACTGCCGCCCGAAGAATACTTTGAACTGATCAATCAGATATGGGGCGCGATGGAACCCGTCTTGCGTCGTTATTACGCCACCCACGGCAAACACGTAGGCGACGGGATGCTCTATTACTTTCTGCCGCAACCTGACAGCAATCACGCCAACAACGCCCTGTGCTGCGCTCATGACATGCGTGAGGCAATGCGAACGGTCAGCCGTGAATGGAAAAAGCGCAAAAACTGGCTGAATGATCTTCAGCTGAACATCGGCATTGATGAAGGGCGTGAATGGTTTGGCACCTATCAGACCCCCACCCATCTGGAATTCACGGTACTTGGGGATACGGTCAATCAGGCCGCGCGGCTAAGCGATTTTGCGCGCGAAGGGACGATCTGGGTAACAAAAAACCTGATCGGCAACCTGACGATGACGGAACGCGAGAAATTGCATTACGGGATCCGCAGGACGACGCCTGAGGGCGATGACGTCCTCGTAAACGCCAGCTTTGCCCGTATCGGCGGGTTGCTGGATGTTGCAGACCCCAAGAACGGAAAAATGCGGGATATCTCGATGCTTCCTGTTACCGAAGTATTTGATATATCAATGGAATAGACAACCGCGACCCTAGCCCTTGGCGCGCATCACCCGCGCCTTGTCGCGTTTCCATTCACGTTCCTTGATCGACGCGCGCTTGTCCTGTTTCTGCTTGCCCTTGGCAAGGCCAAGCTGGACCTTCGCAAAACCACGGTCATTGAAGTAAACGGCCAGTGGAATAAGGGTCATGCCCTGCCGGTTCACGGAATCGAAAAGCTTGGCCAGTTCGCGCTTGTGCAGAAGAAGCTTTCTAATCCGCAGGGGTTCGTGATTGGCGCGTTTTGCCGGCGCGTACTCTGAAATATGCGCACCAAAGAGAAAAAGCTCACCGTTGCGTTCGGCTGCGTAGGAATCGTTGATGTTGGCCCGCCCCTCGCGCAAGGACTTGACCTCGGAACCCGTCAGGATGATTCCGGCATCAAATGTATCTTCGATAAAGTAGTCGTGCCGCGCCTTGCGATTTTGCGCGGCAATGCGGCCCGGGACCCCTTTTCCAGCCATCAAGTGTCCCTCTGTTTTCCGGCATTCGGTGTCAGGAGAGGATCCCGGCCTTGGTCAAGGCGGCCCGAACCTTCTCCTTGCTGGGTTCCGTCAGTTCAACAAGAGGCAGCCGGACGTCCGACGCACACTTGCCAAGCAAGCTTGCAGCGTACTTAACAGGGACCGGATTGGATTCGCAGAACATGGCGGAATGAACCGGCATCAGGCGATCCTGGATGTCCATGGCCCTGTCGATATCGCGTTCACGCCAGGCGCGATGCATTTCCGAACAAAGCTTCGGCGCAATATTGGCCGTAACGGAAATGCAACCCACCCCCCCTGCCGCAAGGAAAGGAATGGCGGTGCCGTCCTCGCCGGACAGTTGGCAGAAGTCCTTGCCTGCCGCTATGCGCGTCAGGATCGGACGGTTCAGGTCACTTGTCGCATCCTTGACGCCAATGATATTGGGCAGTTCGGCAAGCCTCGCCATGGTTTCAACAGACATGTCGATGACGCTGCGCGGCGGAATGTTGTAGATGATGATCGGAATGTCGGCGGCGTCATGGACGGCCTTGAAATGCGCGTACATACCGGCCTGTGTCGGCTTGTTGTAATAAGGCGTAACGACAAGCGCGGCATCTGCGCCAGCCTGCTTGGCGTGGCGGGTAAGCTCAACGGCTTCTTCCGTGGAGTTGGACCCAGCCCCGGCAATAACGGGAACACGTCCATTCGCCACCTCGACGCACATTTCGACGACGCGCTTGTGCTCCTCATGACTCAAAGTGGGGGATTCACCGGTCGTTCCGACGGGCACAAGCCCTTCAGTTCCCTCGGCGATCTGCCACTCGATAAAGGACTTGTAAGCGTCCTCGTCCACCCGGCCGTTCCTGAACGGCGTAATCAAGGCGACGATCGAGCCCTTGAACATGACGGCCTCCTAAGCGCATCTGGAAAAAAGTGAGGCGAACATAACCCTAGTAGCGACAGGCGGCAAGATCGCTCAACGTTTTGCGGCTTCTAATTCGACCGCTTGTTGTCCCTTATCCGGGCAAGGCGTAGTATCGCTATGCACCATCTTTCGGGAAGATGCGAGCTATCACGCCAGCGGGCGGTTACGACAACAGATTTTCAGGAGTAGAGCCTTTGCGCAAAGGGCTTCCAGTCGCGCTGCTTATCGTTGCTGCCACCTTCAACGGCGTTGCCATCGCCGCACCGCCCGAAGAAAAGGCTGCGCCGGGAATTGTCATTTCAGGCGATGACCTGCATCAGGCGGATAAGGCATTCAAGGAAATGTCGAAGGGGCACTGGAAACAGGCGCTGGCCATTGCCACGAACATTGCGGACCCGCTTCCTGCCAAGATCCTGCGCTGGATGGATTATACCCGGCCGGGAACCGACGCCAGCTTCGAGGAAATTGCGGA
Source organism: Rhodospirillales bacterium (assembly GCA_026193355.1). Taxonomy (GTDB): domain Bacteria; phylum Pseudomonadota; class Alphaproteobacteria; order Rhodospirillales; family JAPHTL01; genus JAPHTL01. The sequence continues at coordinate 7,357 of JAPHTL010000284.1, read as the reverse complement.
CTTCATCGAACAAAATCCGACCTGGCCATCGCAATACAGCCTTCGACGTCGCGCAGAAGAAGCAATGCCCCTGACGATTCCAGGCAACGTTATCCTCGCCTGGTTTTCGAAGCATGATCCTGTATCCATTGACGGCGAAATTCGGCTGATCGCAGCGCTTCTGGATAACGACCAAAAGGATGAAGCCATCCAACGCATCCGCAAAAGCTGGGTGGAGGGGAATTTCGGCAACAAGCAGGAAAGAAGTTTCTACAGCCACTATCGGGGTTTCCTGACCTATCAGGATCATGTCGAGCGCAGTGAACGCCTGATGTGGGAAGGTCGCGCCACCCCCGCGCGAAGGATGCTCTGGCGCCTTAATGCCGCAGACAGAGCGTTGGCCGAGGCGCGAATCATGCTGATGCGCAACCGGGGCAACGTTGATCGTGCCATCGCCAGGGTGCCGGGCAACCTGAGGTCGCATCCGGGCCTTATCTACGAGCGGCTGCGGTGGCGCAGACGAAAGGGTATGGATCTCGCAGCCCGGGAACTTCTTGATCCACCGCCAGAAAATCTTGTCGTACCCGAAAAATGGTGGGGGGAAAGATCCCTCCTTGCCCGGCGCGCCTTGCAGGACGGCCACATATCCGAAGCCTATCGCCTTGCCGCTGAGCATGCGCTCAGCGAAGGCGCCTCGTATGCCGAAGCAGAGTGGCTGGCTGGCTGGATTGCGCTCCGTTTCCTGAATGAACCGGATACGGCCTACCGTCATTTCAACGCCATGTATCAGTCCGTCTCCTTTCCTGTCAGCCGATCACGCGGCGCGTATTGGCTCGCCCGCGCCGCAGGTGCAAGGGGGGATGAGAAACTGGCAAGAGACTGGTTCATCACGGCCGCCCAGCATCCGACGACGTTCTACGGCCAGCTCGCCATGAATGCGGCGTCGCCAAACGGGGATCTGTCGATGCCGCCGTCACCCGCACCGACGGCGGAGGACAAGAAGGCATTCACTGAAAATGAACTAACCCGCGCGATAGCCCTGTTGAAGCAGTTGGATGTGAGCGACCCGGTTCGCGCTTTCATCAACGCGTTGTACGACGACCGGGATACGCCGGGCTGGCATACACTGCTCGCCCATCTGACGCAGCAGATCGACCGTCCGGACCTCGGCGTGGTTATCGCCAAGAAGGCCATCCGTGACGGCAATTTCATGGGCAGCGGTTATCCGAGCGTTGATGTCCCAAATGAAACCGAAGGCGCCATGGACAAGGCGCTTGTCCAGGCGGTGATACGACAGGAAAGCGCCTTTCAGACAGACGCAACAAGCCCGGTCGGGGCGCGCGGCCTGATGCAGCTTATGCCCGGAACGGCGCGCATGACCGCAAAGTCCATGAATATTCATTACTCACGCGACAAGCTGACCAGGGACCCCGGCTACAACATTTCGATTGGAACAAAGTACCTTGGCTCTCTGATCGAAAAGTACGACGGCTCTTTCGTCCTTGCCCTCGCCGCCTATAATGCCGGTCCGTCCCGGGTTAACCAGTGGATAGGAATCCACGGCGATCCAAGAGACAGAAGCGTCGATGCAATAGACTGGATTGAACTGATCCCGTTTGACGAAACCCGAAACTACGTCCAGCGTGTCCTGGAAAACCTTGTCGTTTACCGTCACGGACTCGGGGAAACGAAGGTCGCCACAATTCTGGCCGACGACCTCAGGAAACAAGCCCCTCAGTAAGCAATCACCAACCGGAGGCCACGCATGTCAAAACTTGAGAATATCCAAGCCTGCGTTTTCGATGCGTATGGAACGCTTTTCGATGTCAACGCCGCGGCGGAGCGTTGCAGGGACAGCATTGGGGAAAACGCGGGAAAACTGGCGGAAATCTGGCGTCTCAAGCAATTGCAGTATACCTGGCTGCGCAGCCTGATGGACGAGTATGAGGATTTCTGGGCCATAACGGGACAGAGCCTGGATTTCGCGCTGAATTCACTTGGCATGTCGGACCCGAAGCTCAGGGCGCGGTTGATGGAGCTTTATCTTGAGCTCGACACCTACCCCGAAGTCAGCAACATGCTCAAAACCCTGAAGGATTCCGGGATGAAAACGGCGATTCTTTCAAACGGCTCTCCTTCCATGCTTTTGTCCGCCGTGAAGAACGCAGGCATTTATCAGCTTCTCGATCAAACCATTTCAGTTGATACCATCGGCGTCTACAAGCCACACCCAGGCGTGTATCAGCTTGCGGTCGACGGACTTGACGTCGCCGCCGAGAACATCTGTTTCCTTAGCTCTAACGGTTGGGACGCCCATGGCGCAGCGCATTTTGGCTTTCAGGTCGTATGGATCAACCGCTTTGGGCAAAAGCGCGAAAACCTGCCCGGCGTCCTCGCCGATGAAATCTCCACGCTGGATCAACTCCCCGCCCTCATCGGCATAGGCGGTTAGCACGCGTGGGTCAGGCACCTTCCCATCGTGATCGCACCTACACATCCCAGGATGGTCTGGCGCTTTATTTTCGAGACTATGGGCCGTTGCACGGCGGCCCCCACCCCATTCTTTGTCTTCCTGGACTGACCCGCAATTCTCACGATTATCATCCCCTGGCGGTGAGATTGTCTGTGGACCGCCGCGTGATTTGCCCGGACTTGCGCGGTCGGGGACGTTCCGCATGGGATAGCGACTGGCGGAACTATAATCCGCAGACCTACATCAATGACCTGCGCCACCTGTTAACGCTGCTGAACATTCACCGGACCGTCGTCATTGGAACATCAATGGGGGGATTGCTGGGCATGGGCCTGAATGTTGGGCTTCCGACTCATGTCGCGGGTATCGTTCTCAACGATGTCGGTCCCGATATAGACGCGAACGGGCTTCGGCGAATCCTCGCCTACATCGGCAGGGATCATCCGGCGAACGATTGGCCGCAGGCAATCGCAACCCTGAAATCCATCATGCAGGACACGCCAGGCATGACGGAGGATGACTGGCTTGACGTTGCAAAAGGCACTTTCCGCCAGGAGACTGACGGAAAGCTTCATGTGAACTGGGACATCGCAATCGCCAGAATGGTTGAACAGTCGCAGGGGGAATACAGCCTGTGGCCTCTTTATCGTTCCTTGCGCCACATTCCTGCCCTTGCGATACGTGGCGGCCTGTCCGATGTTCTTGAGGAAACGACGTTTGACCGGATGGCGCGAGAAAAGCCGGACCTGGTGCGTGAAACAGTGGCCGGCGTCGGCCATACGCCAACACTGGCGGAACCGACGGCCATCGCCGCCCTGGATCGCTTTTTGCGCTCGATCCCCTAAGTCTTCCCGCTTCTCACGCTGGCACTAAAAAAACCGCACTCGGCAGAATGCGGTTTTTTCTTTTATCTCTGGAATCGACCAGCCTGACAGGATCAGTTCGCCACTGCCTTCTTCTGATCGCGGATCTGGTCGCCCGACGTCGCAGGCTTGTCTCCATCTCCAGGACCGTCACCTTCTTCCGGACCGCCGCTCTTGACGACAAAACTGACCTTACCGCCAACGGCCTTGGTTTCGGGAGGTTCGGGGGGGTCGATACGCTTGCAGTGACCTTCGAGGAAAGCGCCTTTTTCGATCGCGAGGTCTTCGTGAAGAATATCACCGTACATCTTGGCCGACGCCGCCAATGTTACGGCGCGCGCCTTTATTTGCCCGGTGATCGCCCCGTGAACCTTCACGGAATCAGCAACGATCTCGCCACGTATGTTTGCGGTTTCCCCAACAAGCAGAACCTTGGTGCGAATATCGCCCTCAATCGTACCGTCGACCTGGATTTCTCCCTCACTCACGATATCGCCTGTGATGCGCATATCCGTACTGATGACGGATGGCGACGCCGGCTTCGGCGGAGGAGATTGGACAGCCGAAGCGGAACTGCCCTGTTTTTTAGCTCTTGAAAACATACTTGCCCGCCTTGATGAACTTGATGGGACTTACCGCCTTGCCGTTGACCACTATCTCATAATGAAGGTGTGGTCCGGTAGTTCTTCCGGTATTGCCAACCTGGCCAACAACCTGACGCGTTCCGATCTTATCACCTTTTTTGACCATAATCTTGTGAAGGTGGCCGTATCGCGTCTTGATCCCCGCGCCATGATCGACCTCAACAACCTTGCCATAGTTGCCTTTCCAGCCGGCAAACGTAACGGTGCCCGGGGCCGTCGCATGAACAGGCGCCTTGGCGCTGCTACCCATATCGAGGCCGTAGTGCATGGCCCACTTCTTGTTAACGGGATCACGGCGTTTTCCGAAGGGGCTGCTGATGTAATAATAATCGAGCGGTGCGAGCAACGGGACCTGAGCCATCAATTTCTGAAGTCCGTAGAGCCTTCCGATACTTTCATCAAGACTCGTAAGCGCCGCCCTCATCCGGGTTTCAGGACGGTCTTCATCGTCTGCACTATCAGCATCGGTTGCCTTCCCGGCGGCAATGAAAGGACCGCCCTGATTGCTTTGGGGGGCTACCTTGGCCAGATGGGTTTCGAGGTTGATTCCGGTACGCGCGAGCATCGCCTCAAGCCCCTCGATCCGCGAATCCGTCAGCTCGGTTAACCGCTGAAGGACGGATTTTTCGGTCATCTCAAGTTCGGCGATGCTTTCCTCAAGCTCTACGACCTTCGATGCCCTTTCATGACTGTCGGCAAGGGCCTCGTCCCTTTGTTGCTTGACCGCCTGCAGGTTCATTTCAATGGATTCAAGATTATCCTGAAGGGCAAAGTTTCGCCCCGCCATTTCACGCATTTCCCCTTCGATCTCGAAGAGGCGGCGTTTGAGCGTCTCGCGCGCACTCAGGATGGTCTTGCGATTGACCTCTGTCGTCTCAAGCTCATTTTCAACGGTTTTAAGGCTGTGCTGCAGGGTCGCGTTCTGTTCGACCAAACGCAGCATCATGGAGTGGTTTTCCTGAAGCTCGTCGGCCAGGACATTGAACCGTTTCTGATATGCGCCAACATCGCTGAGCAGGCTGTTGTAGGCGAGCCTGGCATCAGCAAAGGCATCGTCCTTGGCGGCGATGATGCGGTCGAACGAGAAAAAGCTGACAGTTGCGAACGTCGTCCAAACCATTGCCATGAATGCGGCAAAGGCAATCGCAACCTGCACACGGTTGGATACCGGGCGATAATACACCCGCCCCTCCGTGCGGACGAGAACCTGACGCTCGGGAAAAAGGCGGTTCGAAAGGCTCACCAACCTGTCCGAGAATTTTTGTTTAGCGGAATGCCCCGACTTCATTGCTCCCTCAACGATCATGACGCGACGTGCTTCATGAATCGGCCCCCAAAAAAAATACGCTGTCCGTTTTTTCCCCCAGATCAGCGAAAAGGCGCCGACGCGTCAACATCATGAACCGGTTTCAACGTCCTGACGCCACGTTGGATCATCGCCCGGTCTTATCGTCCACAATGCTACGAAACGGTATCCGTTAGGCAAGCCCCATGCAAGCTTTGATTCCTTTATGCCCCCCCCTTTTCCGTCTTGCTTGCGGGGTGAACATCAGACGCCGATACTGGTGGGATTGATGCATCACAGCGAAGGCCATGAGGGTGACCGATCCCGTTCAAAGCACTTCCGGAATCATTCGGCGGCTGTCTATCATTGTCGCCACCTGGTTTGGCGTCGGATTTCTTCCCAAGGCACCCGGAACATGGGGGTCCCTCGCCGCCCTGCCCCTTGCATGGGCGGTCCACCAGTACGGCGGGGCCACCGCACTTGCCGTTTGCTCTGTCATCCTCTTCGGAATTGGATGGGTAGCGTCTGAAATATACATAAACAATAAAAGCGTTGAGGATCCTTCTGAAATTGTTGTTGATGAAGTAGTCGGGCAATGGATCACATTGATCGTCGTGCCCATGTCCCCGTTCACCCTTATCGCCGGATTCGTTCTTTTCCGGGTCTTTGACATCTTCAAGCCTTGGCCGGTTTCACTGGCCGACAGCAAGGTAAAGGGGGGGCTGGGTGTCATGCTTGATGATGTTCTGGCCGGAATCTACGCCGCCGCCACCCTGTTTGCCATTTCAACCCTGTTTGAAACCTGACGCCACTGGAGGGGATGATGTATCCATCGGATATCCTGGACATCGCGCAACGCGTTCTGGATTCCTGCGATCAGGCGGGACTGACCGTTATCACGGCGGAATCGTGCACAGGTGGGCTTATCGCCGGTTGTTTGACAAGCATTCCCGGATCATCCCATGTGTTCGAGCGTGGCTATGTTACGTACGCAAACAAGGCTAAGAGTGAAATGCTCGGTGTGCCAGAAGCAATGATCGCCAAACATGGCGCCGTCAGTGAACCGGTTGCCCGCGCCATGGCCGAGGGGGCGCTGAACAAAACGCCTGACACCATTGCCGTGGCAGTGACCGGTATTGCGGGACCGGGTGGCGGGACACCGGAAAAACCGGTCGGGCTTGTGCACATCGCCGCCGCGCGCGTTGACACACGCACCTATCACGAACGGGTGGTCCTTGTCGGTGATCGCGATTCGATCAGGATGCAAACGGTCGCAAAAGCGCTGTCAGCTGTTCTTTTACAGATCGGCTAATTCGTTTTACCGGGCGTAAAGCTCCCCTGCCCGCTTCTCAAAAGCAGAGACAAGCCGTTGGGAGGCTTCGGTAAAGACGGCCTCAAGCAACCTGCGAAAAAAGGGGGAGCGGAATTCAAAATCGATGAAAAAGTCGACATTGCAGCCACCGTCACCCGAATCCTCGAATATCCAGTGGCTTTTCAGGTACTTGAAAGGACCATTCTTGTAGGCGACATCGATCCGACGCGGCTTGTCGAAGACTGCTTCCGTCGTGAACTTCTCCCGCACCATTTTGAAACCAATAACCATGTCGGCATTGATCGTGTTTCCTTCGCGCTTGCGGATGCGGGTCGCCACGCACCAGGGAAGGAACTCTGGATAGCGTTCGACATCGGCGGCAAGATCGAACATCTGCTCCGGCGTATGGGGAACGCGTCTTTTTTCTGCATGGGTTGGCATGACGGCGGGATTATAGCGGCCGATAAAATCCGTGTCGCCTTGATATTGAACGAGAAATCAGTAAAACGGTTATCGAGAAAGAAGCTCTTCCCTACGCCGCTTCAATTCCGCGAAATCCCTGTCCGCATGGTACGACGAGCGCGTCAGCGGCGTGGACGAAACCAGCAAGAACCCCCTGGACATTGCGATCTGCCGGTATTCGTCGAATTGCTCCGGTGTGATGAACTCTTCAACCGTGGCATGTTTCGGCGTCGGCTGGAGGTATTGCCCGATTGTCAGGAAATCGACATTTGCGGAACGCAGGTCATCCATGACCTGAAGGACCTCATCCTTCGTTTCACCGAAACCAACCATGATTCC